>JAKAUG010000056.1 GCA_021827805.1 Bacillota bacterium
GGCGTGGGGCCGACGGAAACCCCAAGCGCGCGTATGGGCCGCGCGGCAAGGTGCTGGCACATGTCCGCCTTCTCGTCGCCTGCCAAGGAATCGTCGTGGTCGAACGGAACCCGCCTGGACCAGTCAGGCCGGCCGGCACTGCGGCCGTCTCGGCGAGAGGTTCTCGCCGGACGGGCACGGCAGGGCGGAGGGTTGTGCCGCGCAACGGCGTCGCGCCGGGACATGTGGGGAGGTCTCGCGCCGACCAACAGACGGGCGGTCGCCCGAGGGCAAGGATGGCCGCCACATCTCTGTCTCCGCTGCCGCGCCGTTCCTGCGCGCCCGCATCCGCTCCGGATAGCCAGCCCGCCGAGGTCGCGGCGACGTTCACGAGGCGGGGATGATGCGGCGGATGATGCAGGGGTTGTGAAGAATCCTGAATTTCGCATAGGTCCGACCATATGCATGCCCACGGTCTCATGCACGCCGCCCGCGCGTCGCACGCACCTTTCGGTTGCGGCGCTCTGGCTCGTCCCTTTGAGCCTCAGGGGCTGGCGCGGTACACTGCGAAATCCAGGATAATACGGTGGGTAGAGCATGCGCTGTGCCTGGTACACTGGCGCAGGGGGAGAATGCGCATGAGCCCTGAAGAGGGTACAACAGAGCCCCTGCCCGCTCGCTCGGCTGGCGCTCCCTCCGTCTTCACAGACGGGGACGCACTGCACGCGGGTCTCCCAGAAGGCCTCGCACCGCTCTTTCACAATTACGAGACGAGCACGATTGTGCTCCTGCGAGATGCCGCCCTGGTCATTTTGACCGTTCTGGCCCGTGGGGAGTGGCATCAGGTCGAAGACCTCTTTGCCCTCTACGGGTGGGAGCGGGTCGCGACGACCGTGCGTGCCGACCTGGACGGGCTCCACTTGCTTCCTGACATCGTGGCGAACTTCTGGAGCGTGGTTTTCTGGGGACGTTCCCTGAGACAGCGAACTGTGCTCGAGAGATGGTCCCCCACCAGGATTGTACCCCCGGGGGGCGCGCCAAGATGATCCGCTGGGATCGGATTGATGATCTCCGCCTGACAACGCTCCGACGGCTTCGCGCCGCACACATCGTGGACGACTACTATCTCTCTGGGGGCACCGCCTTGGCGCTCCACCTCGGCCATCGGGTCTCGGTTGACTTGGACCTATTCAGCCGAGATCCCCGAACCTCCCTACCAGCCAACTCCATCATTCAGAAGTGCCAGGATGCCTTCGGTATGGCCTCTGTCCGGGTTGGGGTGCGCCAGGAGGACCAACTGTGGCTGCACCTGAATGGTGTGCAGACCACGTTCCTGGCCTGGCCATTTGAGAGGAAGTATCCGCTGTTTGCTGTCGATGGGATGGCGATTGCGGACCCACGGGACATCCTGGCACAAGAGGCCTTTGCCCTCGGTCGGCGAGCAGCTGCACGGGATTACGTCGACATCGCCTATGGTCTTCGGGCTGGGGTGTCTTCCATTGATGGTCTGATGCGTGATGCCGAGGAGGTGTTCATCCTCTCCGGCGCCCCTCTGTTTTCCAGACAGCTATTCCTCCAACAACTTGTGTACACGGACGACCTGATTGATAAGGATGCGGCTGAAAAGTGTATGCACGAGGCCATCTCGTTTGACGAGATGGCCGGGACGTTGCGGCAGGCGGTCAGCGACTCGACACGCAGAGGCTTGTCGATCCCTGAAGGAGCCTCCGTGGTAAACGAGCCAGATTCCAAGCGAGTGACGTTGCAAACGTGGCCGCATGGTTACATCCGATCCTCGACCGGGATCCTGCATCTCAGAATTGCGCCCAAGAGTTCCAAAGCGTTATGCGGAAAGTCTCTTGGGCTGGCCCCGGCCACCATGGTGGCAAGCATCCCGTCGCGGGGACGCTTCTGCCGCGTGTGCGGCGAAGTCTTGCGGGCGAAGCAGAATCCTCTGCCGCCATGACCCGTCCCCTCGGTCCCCGCAGGGCGCCCGAAGGGTTCTCGTGGAGCGCGCCAGCCTCTCCGTTCCGTCGCGCCATGGAGGGGATTTCGCGTGTCCTCGGCCGCGGCACCCTTCGGCGCTCGCCCAGCGGACACCACCGACCACGCCGCGCCGCGCATCGACGGCGTGGCCTCCGCCGATCCGGACATCTCCGTCACGCCCGCCGTCCAGATCCTCGAAGGAGACTTCCTGGCGGTCCTGCCTACGCTCCATGAGGCGTCCTTCGACGCCGTCGTCCGCGACCCGCCCTACCTCCTCAGCTTCCGCGGCGAGGGTTGGGACGCCGCGCCCTCGGCGCCGTCCTCCACGTCGGCCTTCGGACTCAGCGACGGCGCACACCGTGCCCCAGGTGCCCTCCTCGGCTCGACCCGCAACCCTCTGCCGCCGCTGCCACAGGCACAAGCGCGGCTCCAATGGCCGCACCTGCGAACATCCGCACTTCGACGAACCGGACCACCGCATCGCAGACATGCTGCGCTTCGCGGGCTGGTGTGAGGCGCTGGCGTCCGAGCACCTGCAGGACCTGAAACCTGGCGGTCACCTGCTGGCCTTCGGCGCCGCGTGGGCCCATCACTGCGAGCTTGCAGGCCATGCCGGCCCCTTGTTTCGGTCCGCGGCGGCCGCGGTTCCTGGGCCGTGGTGCACCCTGTGGCCTCCGCGCGCGCCGCGCGGTATCGTGAGCCCGCTGCCGGATCCACGCGGCGCCGTGAGAGCCCTGGGGCAACCCTGCACGAACCTTGAGGTGGTGGGTCATGGAAATTGGCGTATACACCTTCGCGGAGTTGATGCCGGACCCCCAGAGCGGGCGCATGGTGAGCCCCGCGCAGCGCCTCGCGGACCTCCTGGAGGAGATCGAACTGGCCGAGCAGGTCGGCCTGGACGTCTTTGGCGTCGGGGAGCACCACCGCCCGGACTTCGCCGTGTCCGCGCCGGCCGTCGTGCTCGGGGCGGCGGCGGCCCGCACGCGGAGGATCCGTCTCACAAGCGCGGTGAGCGTTCTGAGCTCCGACGATCCGGTGCGGGTCTTCCAGGATTTTGCCACGCTGGACCTGCTCTCGGGCGGACGCGCGGAGATCATGGTCGGGCGGGGCTCGTTCGTCGAGTCCTTTCCGCTCTTCGGCTACGACCTGGAGGACTACGAGGGGCTCTTTGTCGACAAGTTGGATCTCCTGCTGCGCGTGCGGGACCGCCCAGAGGTCACCTGGAGCGGCCGGCACCGGCCCGCCCTCGCGAAGGCGGGCGTCTACCCGCGCCCGGTGCAGGACCCGCTGCCGGTCTGGGTGGCCGTCGGCGGCGACCCGCGCTCCGCCGTGCGCGCGGGCGCCCTGGGCCTGCCGATGGCCCTGGCGATCATCGGCGGGTTGCCGGAGCGCTTTGGGCGCTTCGCGGAGCTCCACCGTAAGGCGGCTGAGCAGGCGGGCGCCGGCCGGCCGCGCCTTGGGATCAACGGCCACGGCTATCTCGCGGAGACCTCGGCGCAGGCCCGCGAGGCCTCCTTTCCCCATGTGGCCCTCATGATGAATCGCATCGGGCGCGAGCGTGGCTGGCCGCCCCTGACCATGGAACACTACGAGGCGGGCAGCACGCTCCGTGGCGCCTACTTCGTGGGCAGCCCCGCCGCGGTGGCGGAGAAGATCCTCTTCCAGCACGAGATCTTCCACCACGACCGCTTCCTGGTGCAGTTCAGCGTGGGCCCCGTGCCCCACCCCATGGTCCTGCGCTGCATCGAGCTGCTGGGGACCAGGGTCGCACCCGAGGTGCGCAGGGCCCTTGGGTCCCCAATCCCCGGCCCGGGCACGTGATCCCCCGCGGCCACGGGAACCGGTGGTCAGGTTCGGCAGGGTACCAACAGTTGACCAGTTACATCTACTTGCACCTGTAAGTGTGGTATACTGTAGGCATGATACGTAGTGTTTGGGCGAAGGAGCAAGGTATCTGCTACCAAGCCGCGTCCATGTGCGCGCCCCGCGACACCCCGGGTCCTTGCTGACGCGCGGGGCACTGGAGGGGGGGTCAGGCCGCGGCACGGGTCCCCTGGCACCCCTGGTGCAGCGGCCCCGCGCGAGGCCGACGCCCTGCCCCAGGATCCGGACCTGCCGCGGGGGGTGAACGGCCACGGGCACGAGTTCTTCTGTGCGCGAGGGCACCTGCCGCGCCATCCGCCCGGCGGCGAGGGCGGCCTCTGCCCCCAGTGCGACGGGCGCCATGTGGGCGAACGCCGGTGCGCTGGCAACCGACCGCACAGTGGGCCCTCACCCTCTGGTGGGACTCCCCCTCGGCGCGCGGGCTCGGCACGGCCACGGAGCCCGGCTTCCGGGTCGAACGCCCGGACCCGCTGCTCGTGTCGCGCGCCCGTGGTCACCAGGCCCTGGTGGCGGCGCTCCTTGAGCCAAGCGGGTCCGGGCTGGCGTTGGGGGTCTTTCGCCGTGGGGACGGCGAGGGCCGTGTCGAACGCGGCAGCGGGGAGCGCGTGCGCATCCCCGTGCTGCTCTGAGCCCGTGGCGTCAAGGCATGGCCCGGTCGGAAGTGGAGGGGACGCGCATGCCAGGCATGGGAGACGAGCGGTCGGAGATCCGGCTGCCCGGGGGCGGGTTCTGCACCGTCGAGCCGGATCAGGGGTGGACGGACCTC
>JAKAUG010000111.1 GCA_021827805.1 Bacillota bacterium
ACCCTCCTTGTTCGGCGTAGCCCTTGGGGGAGTAAGCAAGTCTGTGTGGCACAAGGAGTTGCGGCAACCGCCGCCGCGGACGTTTGGTCCGCGAGCCGTGGGTTGAATCCCACCTGGCCCACCACGGGAGCGGAGGGGAATACCTGGACCAGTCCCTGGAGCGGCGCGCGTCCAGGGATGTCTTGCTGTTGGTGCTGCCGCGGCGCCGACCGGGCCGGCTGCGGCCGCTTCGGAGGTGCGGGTGCGCGGCATGGCGCTCGGACGGGGATTGGCCGCGGTCCTCCGCGGGTATACGCTACACTGCCACCGACGACCTGTTGCGGGGTGCCGTAGCCCATGGATAGGGAGCGGATCGCCCGTGCGCGCGTGGCTGGCCCACTCGCTTCGCCGCTTCTACCCCGCGTCCCCGGCCGAAGAGAACCCGTACCTGGTCCTGGAGGCCGCGCGAGGCGAACGGCTGTCCTTCCAAGCCGCCTGTCGCACAGGACTCGTGGATCGGTTCCATCAGAGCGTCGAGGTGGAGGCGCAGGGCCCCGAGGGCCTCACCGTCACCGTCCGCCAGGTCGGCTTTGTCCCCCTGCCCCACCTGAACACCGACATCCCGCCCCAGGACAGGGACCCCGGCCTCGCCGGTCCCGGGTATGTCCCCGATCCGCTCTGGCCCACCAAGCGGGTCAGGGTCGGGCCCCTGGAAACCCACGCGTTCTGGATCACGGTTGCCGTCTCGCGCGATATCGTGCCCGGCGTCCATCCGGTGCGCCTTGCGATCCGCCACGGAGATGAAACGGCCCGGCTCGAAGCCTCCCTCGTTGTGCATCGCGCCCAGCTGCCACGCAGGACCGACTTTCCGGTGACCCACTGGTTCTATGTCGATCGCTTCTGTGCGCGTTATGGTGTCGAGCCGTTCGAGCCCGGGTTCTGGACGCGACTGACCCCCTTCCTGGCGGATATGTCCGCCCACGGCCAGGACACGATCCATGTTCCGCTCTGGACGCCGCCGCTTTCGACCACGGACGCGCCCGCCCAACTCCTGCACGTGACGGTCGCAGAGGGCCGACTGTCCTTGGACTGGGAGCTTGCTCGCCGCTGGGTGCGCAGCGCTCGCGAGCAGGGCCTCACGCGGTTCGAATGGCCGCACCTCTTCAGCCAATGGGGGGCTTTCCGCGGGGCGGATTTCGTCGTCGGGCACGGCCGCGGGCAAGGGCCGCTCTGGCCGGGCGGCGTGGATGCGACCTCCGTGACCTACCGCGGATTCCTGGCGCAGTTGCTGCCCGCCTTCGAACGGTTTCTGCGCGAGGAGCACCTGCTCGAGCGGAGCGTGTTCCACCTTTCGGACGAGCCCGACGGCAATCTCACCAGTTACCGCGCCGCCCGCCGGCTCGTGGCGGACCTGGCCCCATGGATGGAGATCACCGAGGCGCTTGCCGACAGCCGCTTCCGAGACGAGGGCCTCATCGACACACCGGTCGTGCGCATCGATCAGACCGACGCCTTCGCGGCGGCGGACCGTCACCCGTGGGCGTACTACTGCTGCTGGCCGCGTGGTCGCCACCTGAACCGCCTCCTGGACACCCCTTTGCCCAAGATCCGCATGTCCGGCTGGCTGTTTTACGCTCTGGGAGCCCGAGGGTTTCTGCACTGGGGATACAACTACTGGCTGCCGGCCGCCGACCCGTCGCTACCGCCGGCCGACGGCGGCAGGTGGCCCGAGTGGCCCTACGGGGACGCGTTCGTGGTCTACCCGGGCCCGGACGGGCCCGTCGACTCGCTGCGCTGGGAGGTCTTTGCGGAGAGCCTGCAGGACTACGCCCTGCTGCAGGCTGCCGGCTGGACACCCGCGGGGGGCGAACTCCAGGCCATCCAGGATTACGCCCGCTTCCCCCGGGACCCGGAATGGATCGCGTCGCGGCGAGCGAGGCTTCTGCGGGAGTCGGACGGCTAGCACCGCGGGGAGGCCGGCCGGTCGGCCGCTGGGCACGGCCCGTGGGTCGCCGCGGGTCTGGACGCGGCGAGAGGAGGCGGCGCGATGCAATACGTGGCACTTCTGCGCGGCATCAACGTGAACGGGCAGCGAATGATCCGCATGGAGGACCTGCGCACGCTGGTCGCGGAGATCGGCTGCACCCAGGTGCGCACCCTCCTGCAGTCGGGGAACGTGCTGCTGCGCTCCGCCGAGGTTGCGCCCACGGAGCTTGCGGGCGCCATCGAGCGCGCGCTCGCCGAGCGCCTGGGCCTCGATGTGGCCGTCTTCGTGCTCACCGTGCGGGAACTGGCCGAACTGGTCGAGGCCAATCCCCTCGCCGGCGAGGGGGTGGAGCCCCGCTCCCTGTATGTGACCGTGCTGCCCAGGGCACCGGACCCACAGCGCCTGGAGCCCCTCATGGCCCGGGACTGGTCGCCGGACCGCCTCGCGTTGGTCGGGCGATGCGCGTATGTGCACTGCCCCAATGGCTACCACGGGACCAAGCTGACCAACACGTTGCTGGAGTCCCGCCTCGGGGCTCCGGCCACCACTCGGAGCTGGAACACCATGCTCCGCCTGGTCCAACTGGCGGGCCGGTGACGTGCACCCGCGTCGGGCCCGCCCAGGGGCCAGCTTGCCAGGGCTGACCATTTAGCCCTAAACTGCGATGGGGGTGTCGGCGGTGATCCGCCCCGAGGCGGCTGCCTGGCTGCGGCTGACGCGCGTCCACCATCAGGTGACCCAGGGCGCGGCGGCGCACCTGCGCCAATTCGGGCTGTCCGTGGCGCAGTTCGATGTGCTGGCCCAGGTGGGGGCGCGTCCCGGCCGCTGCCAGATCACACTCTCCCGTGTGCTGCTCACCACGGCGGGGAACCTGTGCCAACTGCTGGACCGCATGGAGGAGCGCGATCTGGTGCGGAGGGCCGGGGAGGGGCGAAACAACCGCCTATTTCTCACGGCGGAAGGGGAGGCTCTGTACCGCGTGGTGGTGCCAGCGCACGAGGCCTGGCTGGCGCAAAGGTTGGGCGTTCTCAGCGCAACGGAGCGGCGGGGTCTGCAGGCCGCCCTGCGTCG
Source organism: Bacillota bacterium (assembly GCA_021827805.1). Taxonomy (GTDB): domain Bacteria; phylum Bacillota; class Sulfobacillia; order RBS10-35; family JAJYVN01; genus JAJZWQ01. Next base: position 3,038 of record JAKAUG010000111.1, read on the forward strand.
GCTGCAGCATTGGAGTCCGGAGGACGCGGAGCGCCCGCACTCCCAACAGAATCAGGGATAGGGAAGGGATGATGATCATGGCGAACGTGGCGATCATCTATTACAGCCAGACCGGACACACCTACCGAGTGGCACAGGAGGTGGAGGCGGGCGCCAAAGCCGCCGGCGCGGAGACTCGCCTGCGGCGCGTGAAGGAGCTGGCGGCGCCGGAGGCGGTGGCGGCCAACCCCGCTTGGAAGCAGCACCTGGAGGCGACCAGCAGCGTCCCGGAGGCCACCCTGGCCGATCTGGAATGGGCGGACGGCTACGTCTTCGGGTCGCCCACGCGCTACGGGGCGCTGGCCGCACCCCTCAAGTTCTTTCTGGACGGCGCCGGAAAGCCCTGGAGCGAGGGCAAGCTGGCCAACAAGCCGGTCGCGGCCTTCACCGGGGCCATGAACGTGCACGGCGGCCAGGAGACCACCCTGCTCACCATCTACAACGTGATGTATCACTGGGGTGCGGTCGTCGTCCCTCCCGGATACACCGACCCCGTGCTCTATGCCGCCGGCGGCAACCCCTACGGGGTGAGCTACCAGGCCACGCGTGATGTGCAGCCCCCCGCCGAGGTGCTCGCCGCGGCCAGGTACATGGGAGGACGGGTGGCCCGCTTCGCGGCCGTCCTCGCCGAGGGTCGCGGCCGTCTCTGAACGCCGGCGACACATGTGCGGAGGCGGGACAAGCATGGCTTGATCCCGCCTCCGGGTTCCCTGCGAGCCGAGGGTCAGATCTCCGGGATCTCGATGTCCACCTCGCGGCCCAGGGCGGCTGAACGCAAGACGCCGTCGATGATGGCCTGGTTGCGCACGATCTGCTCGCCTGGGATCGGTGCGGGCCGGCCCTCGCGCACTGCGGCGACGAAGTCCTTGACCTTCTCCACGAAGATGTTCAGGTTGTGCCGCCGCAGGGGCAGGGGGCTTTCCGTGTTCTGGTTCAGGATGTCGTGGTACAGGGTGACGGAGCCCACGCCGCCATCCCACACGCCGCTCCAGGGGCCGCTGCCGGCCGGCGTGACCTTCAGTCCGCCGTCCGTGCCGAGGAACATGGTGGCGCCCAGGGTGTCCATGTGCATGGCCCATGAGATCTTGAAGTTGAGGATGATGTCCCCCTCGAGCCGCACCAGCGCGACGCCGAAGTCCTCGACCTGGAAGTTGGCGGCCTCCCCGTGATACTTCGGCGAGGTGCCGAAGTGGTTCGAGGTATGGGAGGACACCGTCAGCGGCCGTGGATGGCCGATGGAATGCATGGCCATGTCGATGGAGTAGCAGCCGATGTCCGCCATGGCCCCGGCACCCGCCAGGTCCTTGCGGATGAACGTGCCACCCGGCATGCCGCGGCGCCGGCCGCCCCCGGTCTCCACGTAGTACACCTTGCCGAGCAGGCCGGACTGCACCACCTGCCGGATCATCTGCATGTTGGGGTCATAGCGGGGTTGGAAGCCGACCGTCAGGATCTTCCGCGCCGCCTTGGCCGCCCTCGCCATCTCCACGGCCTGCTCCAGCGTGACGGCCATGGGCTTTTCCACCAGCACGTTCTTCA
>JAKAUG010000082.1 GCA_021827805.1 Bacillota bacterium
CGCGGTCTCGGCGACGGGACCCTGCCGCCTGATCGGTACCGCTTCTACCTGCTCCAGGACTGGCTGTTCCTGCGGGAGTACGTGCGGGTGCTGGCCCTGGCAGCCGCGGCCGCCCCGGGCCTGGAGGAGCAGCGGCGGCTCGTGCGGCTGTTGCAGGCCACCCTGGACCAGGAGATGGACCTGCACCGCCGCACGGCGGCGCTGGAGGGGCTCGGGGCAGAGGATCTGGACCAGGGCCGGCCGGCCCCCTTCACCTTCGCCTACACCCGCCACCTTCTGAGCACCGCACGGGGGGGCACCCTGGGTGAGATCGTCGCTGGCCTCCTGCCCTGCCAGTGGGGCTATGCGGTGATCGGCCGTCACCTGGCCGCGCGCGGCCCATCGCCGGTCGCGCGTTACCAGGAGTGGATCCAGGCCTACGCGGGGGAGGCCTACCAGGGGACGGCGCGGTGGATGTGGGACCTGGCTGCGGGGCTCGGCCGGGGTATGGGTGCCGCGGAACGAGCCCGGGCGGGCGAGGCCTTTGCGTACAGCTTTCAACTGGAGTATGCCTTTTGGGACGGGTGCTGGCGGCGGCAGACATGGCCGGTGTGCGGAGGGGACTGAGGTGGGCCCGCTCATGGTGCGGGTGGCGCGTGTGTACGACCGTCCAGGACCCGAGGCCGGCCTGCGCGTCCTGGTCGATCGGCTGTGGCCTCGCGGAGTGGCCAGGCAGGGTGCGCCCTGGGACCGTTGGCTGCCCGAGGTGGCCCCAAGTCCCGAGCTGCGCGTCTGGTTTGGCCATGATCCCGCACGGTGGGGCGAGTTCGGGCGCAGGTACCGGGAGGAGTTGGCCGGCCCGGGACCGGCCCAGGTGTTGGCGGCCCTGCGGCGGGAGGCCGAGGGGCGCCAGCTGGTTCTCCTGACGGCCACGCGTGACCCCGCCCTCAGCCAGGCGGCCGTGCTGGCCGAGCTGCTGCGGGACGGCTGACCTCGAGGCCGCGCTCGGCCTCGGACCCCAGCGTGGGCCAGGAGGGGGTCGCCCGCGCGTGGGGAACATGCGCGGCCATGGCCGAACCCCGCGCAGAGCTCCCGCGGCAGCGGACCCTGTCTCGGTCCCGCCAGGGGGGGCCGGATCTTCGTGCCGCGCGCGTCGTGGCCCTGGGGCTGCTGGTCTCCAAACCCACCGGCTATCTGCGTGACGCCCTGCTGGCCGCGCGCTTTGGCACGGGTCGCGCCATGGACGCATACAGCCTCGCCAGCACCACCGTCATGGCGGTGTTCGATATCCTGGGCACCCCCCTGCAGCGGATCCTGGTGCCCGTCCTGGTGGCGGCGCGCGCCCGGCGTGGGCGCCCCGGGCTCGAGGCCACCTCCCGGGCGGTCCTCGGCGCGGCCACGGTGGCGGCGGCGGTGCTGTCCCTCGGCATCCTCGTGGGGGCGCCCGCGGCGGCCCGGATCCTGGCGGGGCCCGGGGCGCTCGGCGCCGAGGTGGCCGATCTCTTGCGCTGGCTGTCGCTGTTGCCACTGTTGCTCACCTGGGCGGCCTACGCCACGGCGTGGCTGCAGGCGGACAAGCACTTCCTGCTGCCCGCCTTCACCGGCCTGCCCCTGGACCTGGGGATCATCGGCTTCGTCCTGGTGGCGGGCCGGCACGGGGTGTTGGCCGCCGCCTGGGGGCTGACGATCGGCACGCTGGGGCAGTTCCTGCTGCAGTGGCCCGGTCTCCGGCGGTATGGGCACCGTCTGCGGGCGGAGGGGCCGCTCCAGCGGGATCCTGGGCTGCGCGCCACCGCGCGGATGGCCCCGCCGCTGCTCATCAGCGTGCTGGTGGTGCAGGCGGCGACGCTGCTCGAGCAGGGCCTGGCAGCGCGCCTGGCGGTGGGAACCGTGGCGGCCCTCGCCTACGCGCGGCGGGTCCTGGACCTGCCCGCGGCCCTGTTCACGCTGCCGATCACCACGGTGGCCCTGCCCCGGCTGGCCGTGCTGTCCGCGGAACGCGACCCGGCCCCCGCGCGGCGGGCCCTGCAGAACACCGCCTGGCCGCTGGCGGCGGGCCTGGCGCCGGCCGCCCTGCTCCTCGGCCTGTTGCGCCAGCCACTGGCCGCGGCGCTTTACGAGCACGGCGCCTTCGGGGCGGGCTCGACGCGGGCCATGGGACTGGCGCTCCTGGGCTTGGCCCCTGGGGTCTTCACCTGGGGCCTGCAGCAACTGTTGCGCACCTACTTCTACGCCCGCCAGCAACCCCGCGTACCCATGCTCTGGGACGCGGTGGCGTTGGCCGTCAACGCGGCGGTGGACCTTGGGACCTACCGCACCCTGCACCAGCTGGGGCTGGCCCTGGGGTGGTCGATCGGCGCGGGGGTGGCTTGGGTCGGCATGGCGCACGCGGCCCGCGGGGATGGGCACGCGGTGCGCTGGCGGGAGGCGGCTCAGATCACGGGGGCGCTGGCGGTTTGCGCTCTGATCACGCTCGGCACTGCCGCCCTGCTGGGTCATCCCCACCTGCGGCCGTGGCTGGGCGCTCTGGTCGTGCTGGCCGCTTCAGGGTCGGCTGGGCTCGTGGCTTACGGCGGCAGCCTTTGGGCCCTGGGAGCCGGGCATCTGCTGGAGGCCCTGGCGGGGCGGCTGCGCGGGGAGGCCGTGGGGCCCGCCGCGCTCGGCGCGCGGGAGGCGCCTCCCCGCTAGGGTCTCCGGGCGGCCGGGGGCTCGGGCAGGTGCCTGTGCTCGCGCAGGTACCGCAGCACCGTCTCGACCCGTGGGTGCAGGTTCGGGTGCCCCCGCCCCACCCCCAGGGTCTGATACAGGAGGCTGATCTGGTTCTCCACGGTCTTCTCGGCCAGCCCGAGGTGCGTGGCGATGGCCCGGTTGCTGAAGCCCTGCACGATCAGGCCCAGGAGCTCCCGTTCCCGCGGGGTGAGGTCCGCCCAGCGCCCACCCTCCCGGGGGTGCATCCTGGCCACGATCTGCGGATCCAGCACCACCAACCCCTGGGCAGAAGCGGTGAGGGCGCGTTCCAGGGTTGCCAGGTCGGCAACCGAACTCTTGATGAGGTAGGACCAGCCCGCATTGGTCTTCCCGGGTAAGGCGCTGAGGAAGGCCGGATCGGCGTGGTTGGAGAGCAGGAGGATTCCCAGTCGGGGCAAGCGCTGCCGCAGCAGCAGTCCCAGCTGGATGCCGTTCACGGCGGCGCCCAGCTCGATGTCCAGGATCACCACGTCCACCTCGAGCTCCGGGATGATCTGCAGGGCCTGTTCGGGATCGCCGAAGCAGCCGACCACCTCCAGCCGCGGCTGGGTTTCGAGCGCGGTGCACAATAGCTCGCGGTACAGGGCCTCATCCTCCACGATGGCTAGTCTCACCGAGCGGGCGCGGGCGGTCGTCTGGGTCATCGCACGGCCCCCCCCACATACACTCTCTCGGGTGGGAACGAGGGAGAAACTCCTGAAGGATGGTCTTGCCAGGCAGGTGCGAACCCAGTATACAGAATGGTGCGGGAGTGTCGATGTATGTCCTGAAGCGGTAGACCTGACCCCCCGAGCATCCTGGGTGGGAGAGGGCGGTGTGCGTGATGCGTCTCCGGCAGGGATCCTCCTTCACGTCCCGTCCCCTGCGGCGCGCACTCCTCGGGTACAGCCCGTCTGCGACCGCCCGACTCTGGATGAGCCTGCAGGACCGCCAGCGGCGCGGGGCCGAGGAGCGCCAGCGCGCATGGGCCGGGCTGCAGGAGCGCCTCCAGCGCGTCCAGGCCGACCTTGCCCGCACCGAGGCCGCGCTGGAGCAGGAACGTTCCCTGCAGGCTGCCCTCCAGAACACGTTGCGCGAGTTGCAGCAGAGTGGGGAGCGCGCCGTGGAACTCGCCTCCGCGGGTTTGCAGCACGAGGAGGCGGCTGCCTGGGCCGAGGTGCGGCGCCTCGAAGGTGTGTTGGCGGGACAGCGGGCGCGCACACGCGCCGCTGTCGCCGAGGTGGCCGGCCGCGTGGCCTACTGGGCCGGTGAGCCCACCGGGCCGAACCCTCCGGGCCCGCAGACATCCCCTGGGGAGGAACGTCCCGCCGCTTCCGCGCCTCGTGAGGGGCAGGGAGCCGGCCCGGCAGCCGACCATGGGGAGCGACGTCTGGCGCGATGACCGAGAGCCGCCGGCAACGGCGCCGTCCGCTGCACCGGAGCCTGCCGTTGCGACCCCTGGGGTATCGGCGTCGCGATGTGGAGCAACTCATCGCCGCCTCCCTGGCGGAAGAGGACGGGCGCGTCCAGGCCTGGCGGGCGACGATGGAGAGCGAGCAGGCGCGGCTGAGCGATACCCGCGCCAAGCTCCATGTGGCGCAGGATTCCCTTGGCGCGGCCGCGGCCGAGACAGCGCGCCTGGAGGCCGCCGTGCGTCGCGCCAGGGTGGATGCCCGCTGGCGCCAGGCCGAGGCCGAGCGCGAGATCGCGCGCCTGCGGGAGGCCCACCAGGCCCGCCTCGAGGTGCTGCGGCAGGAGGAGCGCTCACTTCAGCGGCAGATCGGCGAGAGCGAGCGGGAACTGCAGAACACGATGCGGTCGGTCCAGACGTCGCTGCAGGCGTCCGCGCCGAACGCCTCACGGACGGTCCGCACGTCAGCGCCCGAGGGCC
>JAKAUG010000449.1 GCA_021827805.1 Bacillota bacterium
TCCGATCTCCGAACCGGCGAAGAAACGGTCGAGCTTGTCGAGCTTCTGTTGGACGAAGTTCCGCAGGGCATCGGTCAGCTCCAGGTTCTTCCCGTACACGGCCAGTTGCAAGGGCGGCACCTCCCTGATCGTCGCCTCCAGCCTCGGCCTGCCCAGTGGTTGGCCTTCGGTGGCAGGAGTCCTGCCCTGGCGCTGGGCGGACTCGGGAGGGTTCTCCCGCGACGGAACACGCTATGATGCACACGGCTCGGCGCCGGAGGGAGGAAGGGCCGTCCCCAGGTGCCGCGCGGGACTCGGGCCCACGCGCCCCATCCGCTGGGGTAGGAGGGAGGGCCGCGCGATGCAGCTGGATAGCCTGCGGTTGGCCGGTGGACAGCTGCTCTGCGCCGGGGCGGCGGTGTTCCAGTCCGGCAGGGCGGTGCTCACCGTAGAGGAGCCCGAGGCCGGGCAGTCCGCATGGAGCATCCGCGGGGTGGGCGGCGGTGCCGAACCGGGCGAGGGCCCGGTGGAGACCGCCCGGCGCGAGGCTGCCGAGGAGATCGGCACCCGACTTGAGTTCGTCGCGCCGCACGGCACCCTCTGGTGGGAGGACAAGGCGACGAACCCCGCCACGGTTCGGGACACGGCGGTCCCCCCCGCCCTGGTGGTCGGCCGCGTGCGCCGGCCATCGCCTGAGCCATGGGCCCCAGGCCTTCCCCCCGGATCCCACCTCTATCTGATCAACTACCTGGCGCGCGCGCGCGACTGCGTTGCACCCGGCGGCGAGCAGAGCGCCGTGCTGCTCGTGCCGCCCAAGGTGTTGCCAAGACTCCGGCCAGCCGGCGAATGGTCCGTGGAGGTACTGGCCTTGTGGGGCGTGGAGATCCTCTGGAAGGAGGGGCACCGCGCGGCGTGTCCCAACCTGCGCCTCCCCGCCTGGGAGGAGCTGGTCCCATGCCTGGCGGACGCCCTGCGTCGGGGGCTCGTGCCAGATCCCCTGCTGGCTGGGTAGCCGTGGGCGCGGCCAGGAAGGGGCTCGCCCGGCTCCCGCAGACGCCCCGCTGGCGGGCACCCCCGCCCACGGTGCTCTACCCCGCGAGGAAGGAGACGATCTCCTCCTTGCGGCGCACGGCCTCGCTGTACCCCGCCTCCACGAGGCGCGGGTAGGCGGAGAACTCAAACCCGCCGACGCCGCGCGTGTCAGGGGCCAGTGTCAGGACCCGCATCGCCTGGGGCCGCCGCAGCGCGGAGATGCTCGCCGTGCCGTATGCCAAACTCTGGGCCAGGCTCCACAACAGGCCGGCCCGCGGCGGCACGCCCGGCGTGGGCGGCGCGACATCGACGGCCAGCACGCGCTCGGCACCGAGCGCGGCCGCCCAGTCGACCGGCAGAGTGTCCGCCAGGCCCCCGTCCACCAGGAACTGCTCTCCGCTTCGCACCGCGCTGTACACCCCGGGCATCGCCATCGTGGCCTGCAGCGCGAGCTTGAGGTCTGTCCCTGTCACCGTGCGCCACCTGCCCCGCAGCGGCAGCGGCGGCGCCCCTGGCCGGATGAAGACGACGGCCTCCAGGGCGCCGAGGTCGACGGCGGTCAGCGCGGTCGGCAGGCACCAGTCGTCTGTCGTGCGTGCCCGCGGGCACAGAGCCACGATGCCCTCCACCAGGGGGGTGGAGTCCAGGATGCTGTCCGGCGGTGGCAGGGGGTCCCCCGGCAGCAGTTCGGCTGTCAGAGAGAGGACGCGCGGACGCAGGTAGTGCAGGGGCCGGTCGCTGATCTTCTGGCCGAAGGCGATGAGATCCTCCAGGCTTCCCCCGGCCGCCAGGAACCCCGCCACCAGCCCTCCGGCCGAGGCACCGGCCAGGGTCTCGGGCCGAAGCCCCCACTCCGCAAAGGCTCGCAGCACGCCGAGGTGCGCCGCACCAAGCAGGCCCCCGGCGCTGAGCGCCAGCCCCCATCCCACGCTCGCCTCACCTCGGCGCAGGATATTCGACGCGATGGCAAACTGCCCGTGCCAGCACGGCAGCTATCCACCCGCGACGTGCGACGGCCTTCAGCAATGCGCGCCGGGCACGCCCGCGTTCCGCGGCAGCAGGCGCGCGGCGCGCGGCGGCCACCAGACGAACATGGCGACTCCACGGATGGAGGTGAGGGGCACCGGGCCAAAGATCGTGCTGTCCTCGCTGACCGCGCGGTGGTCGCCCAGGACCCACACATCGCCGGCGGGCACGCGGACCGGGCCCATGGTCCTGGGACCGCGGCAGGAGGTGGGCAGGTACGGCTCCGGCTGGACCTTGCCGTTGACGTAGACCACACCGTCTCGGATCGCCACGGTCTGGCCGCCCAGGGCCACGATCCGCTTGATGAAGTCCTCGGGCGTATTGAGGGGCGGGTGCAGGACGACGATCTCACCGATGCGCGGCGGGCCCAGGCGCAACGCCAGCTTGTTCACCAGGACCCGATCCCCGCTCTGCAGGGTGGGCTGCATGGACACCCCCTGGACCTGGTAGGTTTCCACGACGAACTGGCGGACGAGCAGCGCCACCAGCACCGCGAGCACGACCGCACGAAGCGTTTCCCAGACCTCGGCCGCCGCGCTCCGCCTCCCGGACAACCCGTTCCCCCCAACCAAGGCATCGTCTGCCGTCCCGGCCGATTCTGGCCAGAGACCGGTGGCACCTGCCGCTCGCGTCAGGTGCCGTCATCCGGGCACGGCTGACGGCAACGCCCGCCCCAGCCGGCGGATCCAGGCGCCCCTGGCACGGAGGAACCTCCCCGCGGCCGAGCCGGGACCTGGCCGCCGTGGTCAGCGCGGCCGTCCCGCGCGCCCGGCGGCGCGCCGGCGTCCCTCGCCGGCCGGCCGGGCCCCAGGGAGGTCTTGCCGTGCCTCCAGCTCCAAGATCGCATCGCGCAGTTCGGCCGCGCGCTCGAACTCCAGACGCTTGGCGGCCTCGCGCATCTCGGTCCGCAGCTTTTGCAGCACCGCCGGAATGTCCTCGACGGCGACCTCCGCGCCCGCGGGCTCCTTGGCGGGCCCACCGGCCACCGCGCGCGCGGCCTCCAGGACATCCCGCACCGGCTTGACCACCGTGCGGGGGGTGATGCCGTGGCGGACGTTGAACTCGGCCTGGATCTGGCGGCGGCGCTGGGTCTCCTCCATGGCGGCGCGCATGGAGTCCGTGATCCTGTCCGCATAGAGAATGACCCTGCCCTCCAGGTTGCGCGCCGCCCGGCCCATGGTCTGGATGAGCGCGCGCTGGGAGCGCAGGTACCCCTCCTTGTCCGCGTCCAGGATGGCCACCAACCCCACCTCGGGCAGATCCAGTCCCTCGCGCAACAGGTTGATGCCCACCAGGACGTCGAACTGGCCGAGGCGGAGGTCACGGATGATCACCATCCGCTCCAGTGTATCCACCTCTGAGTGCAGGTAGCGCACCGCGATACCCTGCTCGCGGAGGTAGTCGGTGAGTTGCTCGGCCATCTTCTTGGTCAGGGTGGTCACGAGCACCCGCTGCTTGCGGGAGACACGCTCCCGGATCCTGGTCACCAGGTCGTCGATCTGCCCCCGGGTGGGACGGACCTCCACCTCGGGGTCCAGAAGCCCCGTGGGCCGGACGATCTGCTCGACCACACGCCCGGCGGCGCGGCCGAGTTCGTACTCGGCAGGCGTGGCCGAGACGAACAGCACCCGGCCGATGCGCTCCTCCCACTCCGCGAAGGTCAGCGGGCGGTTGTCCAGGGCCGAGGGCAGCCGGAAGCCGTACTTGACCAACTCCAGCTTGCGGGAACGGTCGCCGGCGTACATGGCGCCGATCTGGGGCACGGTCTGGTGGGATTCGTCCACGATGCAGAGGAAGTCGGGTGGAAAGAAATCCAGCAGCGTGTACGGGGGTTCGCCCGGGCGGCGCCCGGTGAGGTGGCGGCTGTAGTTCTCGATGCCGCTGCAGAACCCCACCTCACGGATCATCTCCAGGTCGTAGCGCGTGCGCTGCTCCAGCCGCTGCGCCTCCAGCAGCTGGTCCTGCGCGCGCAGCTCGCCGAGGCGCGCGCCAAGCTCGGCCTCGATGCTGGCGGCCGCGCGCTCCATCTTCTCCTTGGCCGTCACATAGTGCGTCGCGGGGTAGATCGCGACATGCGCGCGCTCCGCCAGAACCTCCCCGGTGAGGGTGTCGATCTCGGTGAGACGGGAGACCTCGTCCCCCCAGAGTTCCACGCGCACGGCGCGCTCCGTGAAGCCGGCGGGGTAGATCTCGAGCACGTCGCCACGCACCCGGAAGTGCCCGCGGCGCAGTTCCATGTCGTTGCGCCGGTACTGGATGTCCACCAGCTTATGCAGGATGCTCTGCCGGGGGTACTGGGCGCCGACCCGCAACGAGAGCACCAGGTCGCGGTAGTCCTCCGGCGAGCCCAGGCCGTAGATGCAGGACACCGAGGCCACCACGATGACGTCGCGGCGTTCAAGCAGCGCCGCCGTCGCGCTGTGGCGGAGCTTGTCGATCTCTTCGTTGCGCAGCGTGTCCTTCTCGATGTAGGTGTCTGACGAGGCGATGTAGGCCTCGGGCTGATAGTAGTCGTAGTAGCTGACGAAGTACTCCACCGCGTTGTCGGG
>JAKAUG010000428.1 GCA_021827805.1 Bacillota bacterium
AGCGGTGTGGGGCCGGCAGGCCATGGGCAGGGGCGGACCGCTGGCCTCGGCGGCCCTTGCCCACGGCAGCAGGGGAATGCCGAACGCTCCGCAAAACCGTGTACCCACGGTCGGGTCCACGGCCGGCGGCGGGGTGGAGCCATGTGTGGTAGCCGTGGGTCCTGGCGCGCTCCCAAGGAGCTCGGCATCGGTGTCATCGGACTGGGGGATATCGCCAACACGCACCTGGAGGCCTACCGCAGGTTGGGGCTGGCCGTGGTTGCCGGGGCGGACATCGATCCCGGCCGGGCCGAGGGTGCGCGGGCCCGCTGGGGCCTGCCCCATGTCTTCGCGGGCCCTGACGCCGCGAGGCAGTTGTGCGCCAGACCCGAGGTCGACGTCGTGGACATCACCGTGCCCCACTACCGGGAGTGGCGGCTGCCCGTGGTCCTGGAGGTGGCCCGGGCGGGCCTGCCGATGCAGGTGCAAAAGCCCATGGCCCAGACCTACGCGGAGGCCGAGGAACTGGTGGGCGCGGCGGAGGCCGCGGGAGTTCCCTTCCGTGTCAATCAGAACTCGGTCTTTGTGCCCGCCTTCCGGGCGGTGCGCCAGGAACTGCTGGATGGAGGCATCGGCCGCCCCTACTACTACCAGATCGAGAATCGGGGCCTTTGGGCCATGGACCACCCCCACTTCGGGCGCCGGCAGCGCTGGATCATCGCAGACATGGCCGTCCACCACTTCGCCCTTGTGCAGGATTGGTTCGGACCCCCCAGCACGGTGGCCGCCATGGGGGCCAGGGACCCCTCCCAACCGCGGCTCAGCGGGGAGAATCTCGGGGTGGTCACCCTCCGGTACGCCGACGGGCTGCAGGGGCTCATCATCAACAACTGGTCGTACCGGGGCTCGCGGCTCCGCGCTCACGCCCAGGAGGAGATCGTGATCCAGGGTGAGCGCGGCGCCATCACGGCCACCTCCAGGGAGGTGGAGGTCGCGAGCCTCCAGCCGCAGACCGTCCGTCATCCGGAGGTCACCGGAGCGTGGTTTCCCGACGCCTTTGGCGCCTCCATGCTGGAGTTCCTCACGGCACTCTCCGAGGGCCGCCCCCCGGCCTGCCATGGTCGGGACAACCTTGGCGTGATCGCCGTGATTGAGGCCGCCTACCGTTCCATGGCCGAGGGCGGACGCCCCGTGGCCCTGCGGGAGATCACCGGGAGGGATGCGGCGTGATCCGGCTCTGCGCGCTTCTGCCGGCACCAAGCCACGAGGAGAACCTGGCCATGGCCGCCCGCCTGCGGCTCTGGGGCGTGGGCACAGGCTTCGGTCCGGAGGTGACCCCGGCCCAGGCGCAGGCGGTGGGGCGCCGCTACCGAGATGCCGGTCTGGAGATCGTTCAGGTGGGTGCGTACTGCAATGTGGCCACTCCGGTGGCCGAGGCCCGGCAGGAGGCCATCGACGGTCTCAAGCGCGCCATGGAGCTCGCCGCGGCCGCCGGGGCGCGCGCGGTCGCCACCGGAGCGGGCCACTGCGACCCGGCCAGACCGAGGGATGCGTTCGCGGCGCACCCGGACAACTTCGGCGAGGCCGCTCTGGACCGGTTGGCAGACACCTGCCGGCAGGTGCTGGTCTCCGCCGGCGGTGCGGGTGTCCGTCTCCTGGTCGAGACCTGGGTGATATCGCCGCTCAACAACCTTGTGCGCACATCCGAGGCCGTCCGCCGCGTGGCGCACCCAGACTTCGGGATCCTGCTGGATCCGGTGAACCTCATGAACCTGGACAACTACTTCGACAATGGCTCCTTCCTGCGCCGCGCCGTGCAGCAGCTTGGGCCGGCCATCGGTCTGGTGCACGCCAAGGACACCCTGCTGCACCCAGAGCGCTTCACCTACCAGCTCGCCGAGGAACCCGTCGGCCGTGGGGCGCTGGACTACGGCGCGCTCCTGGAGGCCCTGGCCGAGCTTCCGAGCGACGTGCCGCTGTGCGTGGAGCACGTGCACACCGAGGCCGAGGTGGCTGCGGCGCTGGCGTACCTCCGCCAGTTGGCCGACCGCCTCGGCGTGTCCCGGGGAGGCAGCGCTGATGCATGAGTCGGGCGGGCGTGGGAGCCAGAGACGGCCGAGGACGAGCGGCGAAGTCCCAGGGCAAGAAGGGCCGCACAATCCAGGGATGGACCACGCGGAACCGCCAGGGACAGCACGTGGGCGCTGTTCCTGGCGGCCTGGCCACCCGTTGACCGCCGGAAACGTCGCCGAACGCCGCAACCGCGCCAGCCGCCCTGCCGACCTGGCACATCGAGAAGCACATCATCCAAGCGGAACGGCCGCCAGGCTGTAGGTGCGAAAACGCGTCTGGTCCGGCCCGGCGGCAGCGGCATGGCCCTTGGAACCCGGTAAGATGGCCCACGGCGGCGCCAGCTCTCCCGCCAGGGCTTCGTCAGCCGCCAGGCCTCTCAAAGAGCGTGAGCCGCGGGGTCGGTCTCCATTCGCGTGGTCAGGAGCACCACCTGATGCTGCTCGCGTGCCCGCCCAATGCCCTGGCGATGTGTCCTGACCCGCTCCGGGCGAGCCCGCGGGACCCGCCTCCCGTGCTGATCCGGCGCCACTGACCTCAGCCCGCCAGCGCCGCGCGTACATTGGCCACCGACAGGCGCAGTTCATCCGTCGGGTCTCCGGGGATCTCATGCTCGATCGAGAGCAGGCCCCCAAAGCCCGTGGCCCGCAGCTGGCCGAGGAGTGCGGCCAAAGGGAGGTCGCCGGCGCCCACCGGGGCGGCGGCCTGTCCGCGTACGTCCTTGAGGTGCACGTGGTAGATGCGCCCCGCAAGCTGGCGGACCGCGTCCAGCACGTCCACGCCAGAGGCCAGGAAGTGGCCGGAGTCAACGTTGCATCCGATGGCGGGATCGGTGCGGGCGAGCACCGGCAAGAGGTCGGCGGGCTTCTCGAAGACGTTGCCCTTGTGGTTCTCGATTCCCAGGCGCAGGCCCGCGGCGGCAAAGAGCGGAGCCGCCGCCTCCGCCACCTCCGGGGTGGCGCAGCCGCTGATCGTCTCCGCCCCCAGGGCCTGGGCGAAGGCGATGGCCCTCCGGAAGCGCTCCAGGTCGACCCGGTCCCAGCCCCCGATGCAGAAGGTGGGGATATCCAGGCCGAGGGCACGGGCCTCGTTCCGCACCTGGCGCGCGGCGGACTCTCCCGCCTGTCCGTAGTGCACGCGGCCGTCCGGATGTCCGTACCAGAGCTCCACGTGCCCGAGCCCCAGGGCCGCCACGCGCCCCAGAACCTCGGTCACCGACTCCCGGTGGTAGCAGTAGGAGATCACTCCGAGTCGCAACTCCGCCACGCTGATCCCTCCCGCAGGCGCCGTTCGGCGCGCCGAGCGCCATCCCTGTGGCGGCCCGACGCCTCTGCTCCGGGCACGCGCCCGCCGCTCTACGGATCTTCCAGCTGGAAGAAGCCTTCCCCAAGGACCTCGCTGGCGGAGAGGACGACCATGAACGCGTGGGGATCCTCTTCCGCCACGATGTGTCGGAGGGGTGTGACCTGCTGTGGCCCCAGGGCGACCATGAGCAGGGGGCGCTGCTGCCCGGTGAAGGTGCCCTGGGCCTCCAGGCGCGTGGCGCCGCGCTGCAACTCGCGCGCGACCCGTTCCGCGACCTGGTCCAGGGCGCGGCTGACCACCAGCGCCACCCGGCCCCGGCGCGGGCCCTCCACGACATAGGTCACGACCCGGCTCGCCACGTTGGTGGCGATCCAGGCATACATCGCGGCGTCGAGCCCGACCCAGACGGCGACCGCGGAGAGGACCAGCAGGTCTGTGGCGAGGTAGGTGACGCTGTAACTGACGCCGCGAGCCCGATACAGGTGGCGCGCCAGGATATCGGAGCCGCCGCTCGAGCCTCCGCCGCGCAGCAGCAGCCCGATCCCCGCCCCCACCAACAGGCCCCCATAGAGGGCGGCCAGGAGCCGGTCCCCGACCTGGATGTGCACCGGGGCCAGGAGCCAGGTCCAGCCGGAGATCAGCAGCACCCCGACGATGGTGCGCCAGAGAAAGCGCGGGCCCTGCGCCAACCAGGCCCAGGCCAGCAGGGGAACGTTCAGGGTGAGGAAGAGGGGCCCCACCGGTAGGTGCGTCACATAGTGCAGCACCACGGCCAGGCCCATGATCCCGCCGTCCGCCAGCCTGGCCGGCACGATGAGCGTCGAAACGCCAAACGCGAGCGCGGCAGACCCCAGCATCAGCAGACCGCACTCCACAACAAAGGAGCGTGTGCTGGGCATGCTGCCCTCCCGGGATTCCTGCGGATCCCTCTGTTCAGGATGCCCAGCCCGGTCCAGGGCCTAGCGGCGCGGCACCAGGAGGAGCTGCCCTGGCGCCAGCACGGCGGTCGGCAGGAAGGGATACTTGTCGTAGACGTAGTCCAAGAAGTGCGCCGGGCGCTCCTCATTGACGCGGTGGAACAGGTCGTAATGCAGGGGGACCGTGACCCCCGCCCCCAGCCGGGCCGCCAGCTCCGCCGCCTCGCGGAAGGTCAGGTTGCCCAGGATGTCATGCGCATTGCGGAAGTAGTCCCGCCCGTTGATCGGCAGCATGGCCAACTCCAGG
>JAKAUG010000138.1 GCA_021827805.1 Bacillota bacterium
TCGGCCCTGGCCCTCAACCCGCTCTGCGCCGTGCTCCTGCCGGTGGTCATCGCGCTCGTGGTCGTCTATTCGTTCACCAAACGCTGGGGCTGGTGGTGCCATTTCGCCCTGGCCGCCATCGGGTTCTTCCTGCCGTTCGCCGGGTGGATCGCGGTCACCGGGCGCATCCAGCTCGGGGCGCTGGTGCTCGGCATCTCCGCGGGTCTCTGGTACGTCGGCTTTGACAGCCTCTACGCCCTGCGCGACGTGGTGTGGGACAGGCGGCTGGGCGTCCACTCCCTGCCGGCGGACCTGGGTGTGCCGGCCACGCTGCGCATCGCGCGCGCCTCCCACGTGCTGTTCCTGGCGGGCCTGGTGTGGCTGGCCCTCTGGGAGCGTCTGGCCTGGCCGTTCTGGGGCGCCGCCGGCGTGGCCCTCGGCGTCCTGGTCTGGCAGCACACGCTGGTGAGCCGGCTGCTGCGACCCGTGGGTTTCGCGCGCTTCAACGCGGCGGTTGCGTTCGCGCTGCTCGCCGGGGCGGCGCTCTGCGCCACCCTGGCCTGGGGGGTTGGTTGGTGATCGAGACCGTACTTCTGGATCTTGACGAAACCCTGCTCCACGACGAGGCGAGCACGAAAGGGGCGATGAGCGCCACCCTGGCGGACGCGGCCGCCCTGCGGGGCCTGGACGCGGCCCAGCTTGCCCAGGCGGTCCTCGCCGCGGCCCGGCGGCTCTGGGCCGCGGGCCCCCATCACGCCTGGTGCCGGGCGATCGGTATCTCCTCCGGGGAGGGTCTCTGGGCGACCTTTGCCCTGGGAGGGGATCCGGATACCATCGGATTGCGCGCCTTCGCCCCCGCCTACCGCCGGGCGGCCTGGGCCGCTGGGCTCCAGGCGGCGGGTGTCACGGACGACGACCTTGTGGCCGATCTGGCCGAACGCTACGTGTGGGAGCGGGCCAGCCGGCAGATCCTCTTCCCGGAGGCCCTGGCGACCCTGGTGGCCCTGCGGGCCCGCGGCCGGCGCCTTGTGCTGGTGACCAACGGCGACCGGGACCTGCAGCGCCGCAAGGCGGTGGCCTGTGGCGTGGCGGGCCTGATGGACCACGTGGTGATTTCCGGTGAGCTCGGTATCGGCAAACCCAGGGCGGAGATCTTCGCCCACGCCCTGAGCCTTGCCGGCGCCACCCCCGCCCAGGCGGTGATGGTCGGAGACAGCCTGGGCCGCGACGTGCGGGGGGCCGCGGCCGCCGGTGTTCGGGCGGTTTGGCTCGACCGCGGTGGCAGCGGGGAGCGACCCGAGGCGGCCTGGGCCGTGCTGCCAGACCTCGCGGGGCTGCCCGGTCTCCTGGAGGATGTCTAGGTGGGGCGCTATGTGGTGGCGATCACCGGCGCCAGCGGCGCCGCCTACGGCAGGCGGCTGGTGGGCGTGCTGGCGGAGGGCGGCCATGCCGTGGATCTCATCGTCACGGCCGCGGGTTTTGTCGTCCTGGCCCACGAACTGGATTGGCAGGATGCCGCCTACGACGGACCAGGGGGCCTCGCGGGGCGAGCGGAGCGATTCTTCCGCCCGGCCGGGGCAAGCGGGCAGGTGCGCCTGCATTCCATCCACGACGTGATGGATGATCTGGGTAGCGGTTCTGTGACCACCCAGGGCATGGTGGTGATCCCCTGCACGATGGGCCGCATCTCCGCGCTGGCCCAGGGGCGTTCACAGGATCTTCTGGAGCGCGTCGCCGACGTGACGCTCAAGGAGGGCCGCACCCTGATCGTGGTGCCGCGCGAGACGCCGCTTTCGCGCATCCACCTGCGCAACCTCAGCCTCCTGGCCGAGAGCGGGGCGGTGGTGCTGCCGGCCATGCCCGGGTTCTACCACCGGCCACGGAGCCTGGAGGACATCGTCGACTTCGTGGTGGGCAAGGTTCTGGCCCGCCTGAGCCTTGCCCAGAGCCTTCTGCCCCCCTGGGATGCCCTGAAGTCCTGAGTCGGCGGTGATCGCGGGCGCCGCACCCCCGAGGGCGAGGCGCGGAAGGGAAGGGGATGCGGCGGTGCTCCTGGCGCGCTTTGTCCATGCCAGCGACCTGCATCTGGGGGCGCCGCCCGAGGCGAACTTCGCCCTGGCGGCGGCCCGCAGGCGCCAACTGCTGGCGGAGGTGGCCGACGTCCGCCCCGACTGGCTTGTCCTCAGCGGGGATCTGACCCACCACGGCTCCGTCCGTCCGGAGGAGCTCCAGGCCTCCCGCACGGAGCTTGAGGGCCTTGGCATTCCGTACAACACGGTGGCGGGTAACCACGACCTGTGTCCGAGCCCGGAGGAGGCCGCGAACTTCCCGGGCATCGAGGTCTATGAGCCGGGGCCACTGGGCGCAACGGTCTGGGGGCGGACCTTCGGCGCGGAAGGCGTGCACTTCCGCCACCGCCTGGGACCCGTCGAGTTCCTGGGGGTGAGCCTCCGTGGCGGGGACCCCGACGGGGAGCTGGGCTGGCTCACCGAGGCGCTCGGGCGGCCCGCGCCCGGTGCGCGGGCCCGCGTGGTGGTCGGCCACTACCCCGTGCGTCCGGTGCGCGGTGAGGGGCCGCTCAAGACGTGGGGTCCCGGACACCTGGGCACGGCGGCCCAGGCCCTGGGACGGGTGTTGGCCGACGCGGCCCAGGGCCCCGTGCCCGTGGTGGCCTACCTCTTCGGTCACGTGCACGTGCTCGCCGCCGAACTGGCGCAGGGTGTCTGGCACGCCACCCCGGGGGCCGTGGGCGCCGGATGCCCCGGATACCGCGTGGGGGAGATCTGGGAGGACCGGATCGAGCTCCGCTTTGTGCCCCTGGGGATCGCCGAGCTCGCCGAGTGCCGTTTCTGGTCCGCGGGCAACCCCTCGGCCTGCGCGGACGAGCTGCATCCGGACTACCAGAGCTACCATGGCGGCAACGCCGCGGAGCGCGCGCTGACGATCCCCCTGCCGGTCCGCACGCCGGGCTGACCTCGCCCGTCCGCACCGCCGTCAGGTGGTGCGCTCAGAGCCGCAGGGACACAAGGGGCACCAGCATCTCCGCGGCGCTCCACCCTCCGTGGCCGCCGCGGTAGGGCTCTGGGGCATCCCGTCCCGGCTGCCGCCAGAGCAGCTGGCGACCCGCCCGCGGGATGGCCAGGAGGTCACCGACGCGCTGACGGAAGGACTCCCGCGCGGGCGGGCCGCCGAACCAGCCCTCCTGCCAGAGATCCCGGGCCGGGTGCAGGATCGCGAAGGGTGACAGCCGCTCCGAGAGCCCGGGCTCCTCCCGGAGGTAGGCCGCGGTGCGTTCGCCGGCCGGCGGTCCCAGGCACAGGACGCCAAGATAGACCGCAGCCTCGGAGACCAGGGCACGTTGCCCTTGATCGCCGACCAGCAGCAGGGGCGTGTGTCCGGTGCGGGGGAGCCTTCCCACCAGCCGGTCCAGCACGAGGTCCAGGACGGCGAGCTCGTCCGCGACCTGGGGGCTTCCCGGGCCGTGGACGTGGCAGACGGTGTCGTGCGCGGGCCAGTACGCGGTGATGTATGCGGGGGCCGGAGCGTCCGCCGCCTCTGCCACAAGCGAGGGCAGGGTGTTGGCGCTCCAGTAGCCGCGGTACGCGGCGCCGGCGAAGTGCCAGGTGGACAGCGCGCTTGTGGCGAAGGCCGATGCGTTGACCGCCTGGCAGGAGACCCCCGCCGCCGCGAGCCGCGGATACAGCGAGGGGGGCACCGCCGGCAGGGCACGGGGCTCGTGGGTGTAACGGTCTCGCCCAAGCAGCATGTCCGTGACCCCGGGCCCTGGGCCGAGCCAGAGCGAATACCCGAGGTAGCCGTGTTCGGCGGGCGTGGCGCCGGTGTGGATGCTGCTCAGCGCCGCGGCGGTCGTGGAGGGGAAGACGGTGGTCAGGCTCTCCAGGCGGGCATCCCCGCGCCGCAGCATCCCGTGCAGCCACGGCATGGCCCCGCCCTCCAGCCAGGCCTGAAGGCTGAGGGCCCCCAGGGCGTCGCACACCAGGAGCACGACCCGGCTGACCCCGCCGCAAAGGCCCCCGGCGGTGCCAAGCCTGGGGTGGCCGGTGTCCACGCCAAAGTGCGCGGCCAACTCGGCCACGAGGTTCACCAGGCCTCCTCCCGTGTACTCGGGACGGACCACGCTGGCCGAGATGTTCTCCAACCGCGTCCCTCCACCGTTCCGCTTGTGGGCGGCCCTGTGGCGGCGTCGATCCCGGCCGCCGCGCGTGGCGAGGTTTGCCCGCGCGGTTGGGTTCGGTGGCCGCGTTGGGTCGAGCGCCGTCCGTCCCTGCCGTCTATTCCGCTCCATCTCGGCGCTGCCGCTCCATCAGGAACAGGACGTAGTCCGTCGGTACCCCACGTTGACCCATCTGGTGCAGCATGGCGGTGATGTTGCCGCGATGGTAGGTGCCGTGATTGCACACGTGGCGCAACAGTTCCGCGGCGGTGGTCCCAAGTCGTCCCGCCCGCGGATGGACCCAGACGAGCGGGCGCTCCAGGAAGCGCTCTGTCCTCAGAACTTCTCGATACCGGCTGGCGACATCCTCGAAGCTCGCCTCAAGTTCGTCCAGGCCGGAAGAGCGG
>JAKAUG010000291.1 GCA_021827805.1 Bacillota bacterium
GGCCGCAGTGATCCCGCACTGGGCGCTGATCGGATACTCGCCCCTATGCAGCCCCCCGGGGTGGCCCACCCAGGGTGAGGCAATGCAGCGCCGCTTCCTCCGCGGGGTCGTCGGGCCCAGAGGCGGCTTATCGCGGTTTGCGCGCCACCGCGCTGTCGAAAAAGACCCTGGCGGTCCAGGCCTCCCGCGGGTGCAGCGGAAACGCCGCCCGCAGCCGCTTCTCGAATTCCTCCTGCGCAACGGCACAGCGCTCTTCGGGAACGCCTGCCAGCAGCAGGCGGACCAGCCCCAGTTGCCGCATGGTCTCGATGGCCAAATCGGCTGCGGGGAATGCCACTTCGTCTGGACCCATCTCCGCCTCCCGCTCGACCTGCAGCCCCACCGAAGCCATCAGCTTACGCAGCGCACCCGGCTCCAGGAAGGGGTGGCGGAAGGGCAAGCCGTGGGCCGCCAGCTCCCGCCGAACCGGCTCCAGCACGTGCCCCCACGGTGCGGGCCAGTCGAAGGCCCGGCCGGCCGACACCGCGACACGGCCCCCGGGACGGACGACTCGGGCCATCCCGCGCAGCGCCTGCTGCGGATCGGTGAGGTGCAGGAACAGCACCCCGACGACCAGATCGGCCGTCCCCGAAGCCAGGGGAAGGGCCTCCGCGGGTGCCCGCAGGAAGCGCGGCCAATCGAAGCCCCGCTCCTCGGCGTGCTTTCGCGCCACCAGCAACTGAGCGCCGGAGGGGTCCGTGACCAAGAGCTGCCCCTGGCGGCCGATCCGCTCGGCCAGTCCGCCGTCAAAGGTGATGCGCCCAGAACCTGCCCCGACCTCGATCACGGCGGATCCGGGCTCTGGGTCGACGAAGGTCACGAACTCTCTGGCCTGTTCCAGAGCCCAGGGGTACTGGGCGCGGAAGTACGTCCCGAACTCCGGACCGAAGCTGGTGCTGAACGAACCGGGGCGAGCCCGCTCGTCACCTGGCCCCCGAATGGCGTTGCGCCCTTCTCGGGTCAGGATGATGCGCCCACCGCTGGATGCCGGAAGCAGCACACCCTTATGTTCATAGAGCACGTCGTCTGCGCGTTGCACGGCCTGCCGCAGGCCACCGGGGTCGAAGGCGGCCACGCCGTGGCTCAGGCGCGGGACGATGGACAGGTCCGCTGATGTCGCGGCCGTGGCGATGTGCTCAACCGCACGTCGGGCCCACTCCTCGGCCGCGGCCTCCCCGGTGTCAGGCAGCACGACCACGAACTCGTCCCCACCGTACCTGACGGTAAGGGCCCCCGGTGGAGAGATGGCGGCCAGCACCTGGCCCGTGGTGGCCAATAGCCGGTCCCCCGCCATGTGCCCGTGCAGGTCGTTGACCTCCTTGAGGTCGTCGAGGTCGAGGAACACGATGCAACCGGCGCGCAGGGACCAGGCCACCACCTGGCGTTCCCAGAGGTGCCGGTTGCCGAGCCCGGTCACGGGATCGCGCAGGGCCCACTCCGGCAACTCCGCCAGGGCCTCGGCCATGGCCCCTTCGACGATGAACAGGGCCACGAGGGGCTGGGTGGTCTCCCCGAGGGGGACATAGAGGATAGAGGCAAGACGGACCTGCCCGTCGGGAGTCGTGATCCGGCATTTCAGTCGCGGCCGCGCTCCCGGTGCTGAGAGGCGATCCCACGCTCCGGTGTCGCCATCGGACGGCACGATCTGCAGTACCTCCATGGCCTGGCGCCCGACGACGTGCTCGGGCCGAACACCCCAGAAGCTCATGGCACAAGCATTGAGAGCCACGAGATGGCCGACGGGGTCCACGAGGCAGACGGGGATCGGGAGGCCATCGAAGAAGGCGCGCCCAAGCCCAGGATCGACGGCGGCCAGATCTTGGGTGTCCATACCAGGGCATTCGACAACAGGCCCGGCTGTGCCTTTTTCGGGGTGTTTGGGCGCGTTCGTGGTATCAGCCTCGGGATGCCTGGTATGACAGGCCCAGGGGGACGGGCCGTCCAGGAGGGCAACCGGGGGGCTGGGCCCGGCTGACCATCTGGCCATCATGCGCCAAACGGACCTGTGGGGTTCGATCTTGAGCCTGGCTCAGACCGTCGTCGGGTATTCTGGGCCAGCCGCGGCCGTCTGGCGGCGTGTTTGCGTGTGGCCAAGACGATCTCCACTCACCTGCCCGGTATCGGGGCCGCGCCCCGGAGCGCGTACTCCCGGGGCCCACGCGTCAACCGGGCTTTGAAACACACTGTGGGCGAGAGCGAAATGCCCCGTCGGGCCGGGCCCGTCCGAGTTCCCGTGCACCCGCGAGCGCTCGGAACGAGCTACGCGCCTGGACGTGCCTGAAGGCGGTGATGCCTACTGCACTCCTGCCCGACAGATGCCAGGGGGGTCTGCAGGCGCGCCGCCGCCCTCTGGGCATCCGGAGTCCCCGCGGCGGGATGCGGGCGTGGACCACACGCACACCAGCCGCCGTGAAGGCCTCCCGCTCCGGGTTGCGGTGCCGCGGCCGTGCCGGGTGAAGGGGAGCCCCGGAAATCCACGCACAGGACCCCGCAGCTGGGCAACGAAGGGCCCAGAGGTGACGTCCACACGGACGCGGGGCGCCTCGGGGCCCCGAACACCTGCCGACGCGAGGGGGTTCGGCCACCCATGACAGCCCCGGCGCCACGTCTGCGCGTGGGCATCGTCGGACGACGCGGGGCCAGCGGCGCCGCTGGCCTGCGCGCCGCGGGCGCAGAGGTCTTCGCGCTCTGTGATCTGGATGCCGAAACCCTGGAGCAGATGGGACAGCAACTGGGGGTCCCCCCCGAGCGGCGATTCACCCGCTACGAGGACCTCCTGGCATCCGGGGTGGACGCCGTCGTCGTCGGGACGCCGATGCACTTGCATGCGCCCCAGTGTGTCGCGGCGCTGGAAGCGGGAAAACACGCCCTGTCGGAGGTCACCGCGGCCGTCTCACTGTCCCAATGTCGGGAGCTGTTGGCCGCGGTGCGCCGCGGCCAACGACATGGTCTTGTCTATATGCTGGCCGAGAACTACTGCTACAGCCGCCAGAACGTGCTGGTCCGCGCGTTGGCGGCGGCCGGCGACTTCGGGGATCCCTACTACGCGGAGGGTGAGTACCTGCACGATGTGAAGAGCCTGCACCACCATCCCGACGGCTCACCCACCTGGCGCGCAACTTGGCAGGTTGGGCGCAACGGCTGCACCTATGGCACACACAGCCTGGGCCCGGTCATGCAGTGGCTCGGCCTCGAGCCGATCTCCAGCGTCTGCTGCCTTGGCTCCGGCGTGCATACCGACCCTGAACACGCCATCGAGGACAGCGTCCTCATGTTGTGCAAGCTCGCCTCCGGACGTCTGGCGCGCATCCGCCTCGACATGATGAGCAACCGGCCCCACGCCATGGCCAACTACACCCTGCAGGGCACCTCGGGATGCTATGAGTCGGCACGGGCCCCGGGCGAGCAGGATCGGATCTGGCTGCGGCGGCTGGGAAAAGTGCGCTGGCAGCCGATCGGCGAACTCAGCGCGGCGCTGCCGGCGTGGTACCGGGACGGGGAGGCGCTGGCGGCAGAGGCCGGCCATGGCGGTGGGGACTTCTTCACCGCCTGGGACTTCGCCCGCGCGTGCCGCGGCGAGATCCAGATACCGATCCCGATCGAGGACGCCCTGGCCTGGACAGTGGCAGGCCTATGTTCGCAGGAGTCGATCGCCCAGGGGGGCATGCCGATTCCGGTGCCGCCGCTCCAGGCACTCGAAGCCCAGGGCAGGAGCGGATCCCCCCCCTCCCGTGGGACCTTGCCTTCTCAGGGCAGCAGCGCGCAGACTGGCCCGCAGCTTGTGATGCGCGCCCCGGCGAACGGCCCCCTGCCGGAGGCGCCCACCCCTGCCGGCTACACGCTGCGTCGCGCGGGCCTCGCGGATGCGGAGGCCATCGCCCACTGCATGCACCAGGCCTTCGGCGATTGGGACGCGGACAGGGTCCGCCACCAGTTGCTGCACGCTCCGGACGTCCAGGCGACCTTCGTCGCGGTGCACACGCCATCCGGAGCGATCGTGGCCTGCGCCTCTCATCGCACGGTGCCCGATCGGTTCCCCGGGGCCAGCTACCTGCACTGGGTGGGCGCGGATCCGGACCATGCGGGCCGACACCTGGGCGCTCTGGTCTCCCAGGCGGTCATGGCCTTCGGGCGTCGGGAGCTGAACCTGGGCGACACGGTCCTGGAGACCGATGATCACCGCCTGCCGGCCATCGCCACCTACCTTGGTCTGGGGTTTGTCCCCGACTACCGTCACCCCGGCCACTCCGTACGGTGGGCCCAGGTGTTCCGGCACCTTGGGGCTCGGCCCAGGCAGCGGCCCGTCCCCTGAGACCGGCGGCGGACTGTGGCCAACCGGCACACCACAGGGCTGGAGGCATGAGGTGCCGCGGGATCTCGGGTCGGGACGGAACGACCACAACAGATCATCCGCCGGATCTGCTCCGGCGAGGTGGGTCGCCTGGTCCTGACGCACCAGGATCGGCTGCCGCGGTTCGGCTCGGAGCTGGTCTTCTCGCTCTGCG
>JAKAUG010000421.1 GCA_021827805.1 Bacillota bacterium
CTGAAGTGGCTGACCCAGGAGCTCCGCCGCCACGAGAAGATCAGCGGCTATGTGTACACCGAACTGACGGACATCGAGTGGGAGCACAACGGCCTTCTGCGCTATGACCGCCTGCCCAAGCACTTCCCCTATCCGCTGCGAGACGTGCTCGGCGCGGATGTCCTGGTGGTGGACGCTCCGCCAGTGCGGCACGCGGACGCGGGGACCGTCCTCACGATCCCCGTGCTTGCCAGCGTGTTCTCCGGGCGGCCCGCCGGCAGCGGACGCCTCTGTTGGAGCCTTGCGGGCTGGAGCCGGGAGGGCCTCGTCCTGCCTGCCGCCACGGGCGAGCGGCCCGTCTGCTGGCGCGCCTTCCACGTCACGGCCCTCGCTGACCTGGCCATCCCCCTGCCCTCCACGCCAGGGCGCTACCGGGTGGAACTTGAACTCTGGGATGCCGCGGGAACGCGTGTCGCCGGCACATGGACGGACGTACTGGTCGGCACCTGGACCGGCGGACTTCCAGAACTTCGCGCCGAGGGCTTCCGCCGCGTCGAGGCCCAGGGCGAGTACTGGGTGGCCGAGGGACCGGGAACGGTGCGCTGCCGGCTTGAGCGCCGCGGCGGCCCCCTTGTGCTGGAGGCCGCGGCGGGCGTGCACCTGCCCCGCCAGACCGACGCCGTGCGCACGCCGTCCACGGTCGCGATCATGGCCGACGGCCGGCAACTCGGGACGTTTGTTCTGCCCGATGCCCCCGCCGATGCCTGGGGCGTGCTCTCCTATGCCAACGGCCTGCCCGGGCCCTATGGCTACCTGCTGCGGATGCCCCTGCCCTCCGGCCGGGGCCCGCTGGAGGTGGAGCTGCGGGCTGGCTCTGGGGGGCTGGCCCTGTTTGGCCCAAACGCCGGGGCCTACCCGGTCGGACTTGAGGTCGCGGAATCCTGAGGCGGCGCACCCGTGCCGGTCGGGCCCGGCCTCTGGGCCGCCCGGCCGGCACCGTGGCCCGAGGTCCCGGGCGGGGGAGGTCGGCGCGGTTGAGGCGGATCTGTGGGCATGGCCTGGCGCGCCCCGCGGCGTGAGCGGGGGCGTGCGCGTCGCGGTCACGGGCGCCGGCGGCTATGTGGGCAGCCGGGTCGTGGCCAGCCTGCGGGCCGCGGGCCTGGAGGCCGAGCCCTGGCTGCGCGTCACGGCCGATGTGACGAATCTGGCGGCGGTGCGCGCGGCGGTGCGGAGCCTTGCACCGAACGTTGTGGTGCACTCCGCGGCCATGGCCGATCCTGGACGCTGCGCGCGGGACCCCGCTCAGGCGATCCGGACCAACGTCATCGGCACGGGCAACCTCGCCACGGCCTGCCTGGAGCACGGGTGCCGGATGGTCCTGCTCTCGAGCGACTACGTGTTCGACGGCATGGCAGGTCGGCCGTACCACGAGTTCGACCCCGTCTGCCCAGGCTGGGACGTGTACGGAGACACCAAGTGCCAGGCCGAGGCGCTGGTGCGGGCCACCCTTCCCGCCCACCACATCCTGCGCCTGACATGGCAGTTCGGGCCGCCCGAGGAAGCGGGCCTGCCGGCGGGGGGCGGCTGGCTCGGGCATCTGGCCCTGGCCGCGCGGCAGGGCCGCACGGTGCGCGTCCGTGGGGGCGAGCGCCGCACGGTGACGTGCGTCTACGACACGGCGGAGGTGGTGCGGCAGGCGTGCCTGGGGGCCATGCCTCACGGTACCTACCACGTGGCGGCCCAGAGCGAGCTGGACTGGGCGGGCGTCACCCGGCTGATGCTGCGGCGGCTGGGGGCCCGGTCCGACCTGCTCGAGGTGCTCCCGGTGGAGGAGCACCCCCTGGATCGGCGATTGGAGTGCCGCCTGCTGCCCCTCGTCGGGATTCGGCCACCAACCCTGGAGGAGGGTCTGGAGCGCGCCCTGGCCCGCTGAGCGGCTCAGGTCCGGGACCTCCGCCAGACCTCGTGCGGCTTGGCACTCCCTTCCCGGGCATCAGCCACGACGAGGTCCACGAGATCCAACATCTCCCGCCGCCATGGCACGCGGCTCGCGCACCGCCCCCCGTGCCCACCGGACTGGCCGCGTGGCTCCGTGCGCCGGCACGGAGGGCTCCTCCTCCTGGGCCATGCGCCAACCCGGCCGCACCTCCTGCCCACAGGCGCCCCCGCGAAGCTCCAGGCCAGCCCGCGAGATTGTCAAAGGATGGTGCGCGGCGGGCGGAAGTGGCAAGGTAGAGGGCATCCGCAGCCGGGGCGAGCCGCCGCGGAGAAGGGGCGGATGGAACTGGACGAGGTCGTACAGGGTGTTCTGGACCACGTGGTCTTCCAGAATCCCCAGACCGGTTGGGCTGTGGCGCGGCTCAATGTGCAGGGGCACACCGAACCGGTGACGGCCGTCGGGCACCTGTTGGGTGTGCAGCCCGGGGACGAGGTGCGCCTCAGCGGCCGTTGGGTCACCGATCCCCGCTGGGGCAGGCAGTTTCACGCCGAGGGGGTCACGCGCCTCGAGCCGGCCACCACCCAGGGGCTGGAGCGCTACCTGGGTTCCGGCCTGGTGCACGGCATGGGGCCCACCATGGCCGCGCGCCTGGTCGCCCGCTTCGGCCTGGAGACCCTCGATGTCATCGAGCACCATCCCGAACGCCTTGTGGAGGTCTCGGGCATCGGCCCGGTGCGTGCCGCCCGGCTGCGCGCCGCGTGGACGGAGCAGCGCGGCCTGCGCGACATCATGGTCTTCCTGCAGGGACACGGGATCTCCCCGGCGCTGGCCGCGCGGATCCACCGCCGCTACGGGACCCTGGCCGTGACCACGGTCCGCCAGGAGCCCTACCGCCTGGCGGAGGAGGTTCCAGGCATAGGCTTCCGGAGGGCCGACCGCATCGCCGCCGAGCTGGGCATCCCCCGCGAAGCGCCGGCACGGTTGCGCGCGGGGCTGATCCACGTGCTGACCACCCAGGCCGAGGAGGGTCATGTCTTCTGCCCGCTGCCCACCCTGGTGGGTGCGGCGAGCGAGGTCCTGGCCGAAGCGGACGCACCCCTCGCCCTTGGCGATGCCGCCCTGGAGCGTGAGGTGGAGGCGCTGGTGCGGGAGGGGCGGCTTGAGCGGGAGGAGGCTGGGGGGCAGGTGCGGGTGCTGCTCCCCGAACTGGCGGGCGCCGAGCGCCAGGTCGCCCGCGACCTCACCCGCCTGCTGCGGGGATCCACCCGGCCCCTCGTGCCGGACCCCCAGCAGGCCGTGGCCCGTTTCGGCGAGGCGGGCGGCCTTCGCCTGGCGCCCGCCCAGGAGGAGGCCGTGCGCGCGGCCCTGCGGGACCCGGTGCTGGTGGTGACCGGGGGGCCTGGCACCGGCAAGACGACGCTTGTGCGCGCGGTCGTGCGCCTCTTGCGGGGGACCGGCCGCCGGCTGGCGCTGTGCGCGCCCACGGGCCGGGCCGCACAGCGCCTGGGCGAGGCCACGGGCCAGGAGGCCAGGACCATCCACCGCCTGCTGGAGTGGGATCCCCGCGGCGGCGGTTTTGGTCGCAACCGCGAACACCCCCTGGAGGCCGACCTCGTTGTGGCGGACGAGGCCTCGATGATCGACGTGGTCCTGATGCGCGACCTGCTGGCGGCGGTGCCGCCCCAGGCGCATCTCGTTCTGGTCGGGGATGTGGACCAGCTGCCCTCGGTCGGCCCGGGCAACGTGCTTGGGGACATCATCCGCTCGGGCGCCGTGCCCGTGGCGCGCCTGGACCAGGTGTTCCGCCAGGCAGGGGAGAGCCGCATCGTGATGAACGCGCACCGCATCCAGCGCGGGGAGTCTCCCGTCCTGGAGGGCGGGCGGGAGGACTTCTTTTGGATCCGGCGGGAGGACCCGGGCGAGATCCTGGAGCAGGTGAAGAGCCTGGTGGCCGAACGGATCCCGCACCACCTGGGCTTGGCGGGCCCAGAGGAGGTGCAGGTCCTGACGCCGATGAGGCGTGGGGAACTGGGCGCAAACAACCTGAACCTGGAGCTGCAGGCCCTGCTGAACCCGCATGGCGCGAGCGTGCAGCGCCATCCGGGCGGACTGCGGGTCGGGGACCGGGTGATGCAGGTGTCCAACGACTACGCCCGTGATGTGTTCAACGGGGATGTCGGCCGCCTGGAGGCGGCCGACCAGGAGGAGGGCACGGTGACCGTGCGCTTCGGGGACCGCGACGTGCGCTACGACGTCCGGGATCTGGACAGCCTCGCCCTGGCCTACGCGACCTCGGTGCACAAGGCCCAGGGCAGCGAGTATCCCGCGGTCGTCCTCCCATTGCACACGCAGCACTACGTCATGCTGTATCGCCGGCTGCTGTACACCGCCGTCACCCGGGGACGCCGCATGGTGGTCCTGGTGGGCAGTGGCCGCGCCCTGCGCCTGGCCCTGGAGGAGCGCGGGGTCCAGCCGCGCTGCACCGCCCTGGCCGAGCGCCTGCACGCGGAGGCGGCGGGTTCCCCGGCCTGAACGGTCCGGTTCACCTTCGAACAATTTGCGCGAGGTGGTGCCACCTGTCATCGGAAAGTCCGTCCGGCAGGAGGTGGA
>JAKAUG010000477.1 GCA_021827805.1 Bacillota bacterium
GAGCGTCCACAGGATACCCAGCTCCATGACGGCCAGACCCAGGATGAGGCCCGCCAGAGAGCCTACGATCTTGCCACGGTGGCGCGCAAGGTACTGACGCCACGGATCGGACCCCACCTCGGCCCCTCCCCCGGGGCTACTACTCCAGCCGCCCCCGGCGCACATCGCTGCCGATGTTCTCCACCGCCAGATCCAGCGCGGCCAGTTCCACGCCCACCACCTCGCGCACGGCACGCCGCAGCTCGTCCTGCAGGCGGCCGGCCAGGGCCGGGATGTTCACATCGGCGGTGACCCAGACCCGGATGCGGGCCCGGATCCGGTCCCCGTCGATCTCGACCCGCGGCCGCACCTCGCGCACGCCGTTCACGCCGCGCGCCACCCGCTGGGCGAGGTGCTCCACCGCCTCGCGCGAGATGCGCACCTCGCCGAGGTCGGTCAGGTGCACCACCTGGGCCCGCGGCTGCGCGAAGGCCGAATACAGAAGGCGCACGCTGGCCACCAGCACCAGAAGGCTCACCGCCCCGGTCACCCATCGGCCCTGGGTGGTGATCAGGGCCAGTTGGAAGGCGCGGAAGGGCTCCTGGTAGCCCAGGACCACGACCAGGCTGATGGCCGCAAAGACCATCAGCGCGATGGCGTACACCGTCAAGAGGATCCGATCGAGCAGCCCCATGCCCTACTCCGTCCCCGCGTCGCCGTGTCGGTCCGCATCCTCGGGAGCCGACGCGGATCCCCCCTGGAAGACGACCCCCAGCACGTGCACGTTCACCTCGACCACCCGGAGGGCGGTCATGGACTCGACCGCGGACTTGACCGCCTCCTGCACCCGCTGGGCCAGGACGGGGATCTGCACGCCGTAGGCCACGCTGAGATACAGGTCGATCGCCGCCTCGCGGCTGCCCAGTTGCACCCGCACACCCCGCGCGCCATGGCGGTTGCTCAGCACCTCGCCCAGGCCCATGGCCAGTCCGCCGCCCAGGCCCGCCACACCCGCCACCCCACCTGCGGCCAGGGCGGCCACCTGGGCCACCACCTCGTCGGCCACCCGGTACTCCCCGGTGGCACCGGCGCCCGGGGCAGGGCCCGCTCCATCCTCCACCCTCAGGCCTCCCCGACCTCACACCTCCATCATAACCCGGATCGGGCGGGCAATGGAGAACGGTTCCATCCGCACGCTGAATCCACTGGCGCATCGCCAGCAACCAGCCCCACCACTGGGCGGCGCCTTCCGACGCCGACCGCAACAGCATCAAGCCGCGGGGGCATCCGTCGTTGACGGACGTTGGTCCCCACCGTCTCCGGTGAGCCCTCTCGGCTCGCGGCTGCGCCGGCCTGTCGCGGCCACGGCCTGCTTCAGCGGCCCGCCGCTCCTCCGCGGTGGGATAGCGGAATGCTCGCTCCCTCTTTCGCCTTGTCGTTCCCCACAGGTCCAACGGGACCCCCGGAGGGCGCAGCCATGTAGGATGATGGAGTGTGGCGGCAATATGACGTGACAGTCAGCCAGTGAGAGATATTGGGAGTGAAGGCGGGCATGCTGGCTTGTGGGCCTGGTGCATGGCCTCATACGAGGCTGGACAGGCACCAGCCTCGTCCATACACTGATGATCTATGGAGAGCAGCACCTGCAACGACAAGGGCAGCGCGACAGGCCAACCCGACGCGTCGGCGGACTTGGGGTGGGCCTTCGGTGAACCGCGGGGCGCATGCCTGGGCGACGCGCGTCTCGTCCAACGCCTCGTCCAAAGCACGCTCGATATCAGCAAGACGCCGGAAGGGTCCATCCCCTCCGCCTGCAACGGCGGCGCCCACCAGGCCAAGGCCGCCTATCGGTTCTTCGACAACGACAACGTCACCCCCGAGGCCATCGAGGTGGCCGCGCGCGCCCCCCCGTGGATGGCTACTCATACCAGCGCGCCTGTGTTCCGAAGAGGTGCTGATACTCGCCCCCCAGGCGCATGAGTTCGTCATGCGTGCCCTGCTCCACCAGGCGCCCCTCCCGGAGCACGAGGATCCGGTCCGCCAGACGAGCAAACCCCATGCGGTGGGAGATCAGGATGGCCGTGCGGCCGCCGGCCTGGTCGGCGAAGCGCCGATACACCTCGGCCTCGGCCCTGGGGTCCAGGGCGGCGGTGGGCTCGTCCAGCACCAACAGGTCGGCGCCGCGCATCAGCCCGCGCGATGTGGCGACGCGCTGCCACTGGCCGACCGACAGGTCTCGGCCGCCGAACGTGGGTCCCAGGACGGTTTCGTATTGGTCGGGGAGCTCGGCGATGAAGTCCGCGGCGCCACCGGCGGCGGCGGCGCGCCCGATGGCCAGGTGGTCCTCCAAGCGGTCCACATCGCCGAAGCCCACGTTGTCCCGGACGGTCAGGTGGTACTGGGTGAAGTCCTGGAAGACGGCCCCGGTACGCGCCCAAAGGGCCTGTGGATCCAGTTCCCGCACGTCGTGGTCGCCGATCCGCACGTTGCCTCCGGTGGGGGAATACAGGCCCAGAAGCAGGTGCACGAGCGTGGACTTGCCAGCCCCATTCTCGCCGACCAGGGCCACCCTTTCACCGGCGGCCAGCCGGAAGGAGATGCCCTCCAAGGCCGGGTGATCGGCCCCAGGATAGGTGAACGTCAGGTCCTGGACCTGGATGGCTTGGGGGCCGGGGGCCGGTAGCCCCCCTGGCCTGGGGGTCTCCGGCTCGTCGAGGAAGGTCGTCAGGTCCCCGACCGCCCGCAGGTACCAGCCCCAGACTTCGGCGAACCGGCCGCTGACCCCCTCCCATTGCTCCTGCAGGCTCAAGAGCGCATACAGCGCGGCCACGGTGCCGCCGACCGTAATGAGGCCCGCCCGGGCGCGCAGCAGGATCAGCAGGACGGCCGCCGCGAACGAGGCCAGCGGGATCAGGTCTACCGCGGCGAGGCGCAGCCGCCCCCGGTTGTTGAGCGCAAGCGTACGTTGCCGCAGGTGGTCCGCGTAGCCTTGCCAGCGGCGCAGGAGGTACGGGGCGAGGCCAAAAAGTCGTACCTCCTTGGCCGAGGAACGCTCGGTGAGGAGCGTCGCCATGTACTGCAGGAGGCGCGTCTCCGGGGTCATGGCCCGCTGCAGGGCGTACTGCTGAACGCCGAACCTCCAGGGCACCACCATCGTGGCCAGGCCCGTCGCCAGGATCAGGGCAGGGGCCAGCAGATCACCGCGCGCGGCCACCCAGGTCAGGCCCACCAGCGCGATGAGGCCCTGCACCAGGTAGACGGACCGCCAGAAGAGGTCATGCATCTGATAGCCGGCGAAATCGCCGGCCGCACGGGAGAGGCTGTCATGGAAGCCAGGGACACTGTAGCGTTCCAGGGGAACGCGCGTGGCCTTGTTCAGAACGGTGCCAAGCACGTGACGGTACTGGGTCTCCCGGACGTGGGTCTCCAACCAGCCGCCTGCCTGGGCGAGGCCGCTGGCGGCCACCCGGATTCCGACGATGACCAGGACCCAGGGCACCAGGGCCCGGAAGGCGTCGGTACCCTGGGCACGGGACAGGGCGTCCACCAGGCGCCCGGTGGCCCACGGCAGGGCTGGCGCCGTCAGGCCCAGCAGCACTGTGCGCAGACCGAGCGCCGCCGCCGGCCCGGGCGTCGCACGCCATGCCTCCCACATCAGGCGCAGGAGCCGGTAGACCTTGGCGGTGGGGCGGTTGCGCGCCGGGTCATTCATCGTGATCACCTTCCCCGCCGACCGGCACATACCACTGTCTCTGGGCGGCGAAGAGGCCCGCGTACTCGCCGCCGGCCCGGACCAGGACATCGTGGTGGCCATCCTCGACCAGCCGTCCGTCTCGCAGCACCAGGATGCGCTCGGCCAGGCGCGCGGTGCCGATTCGGTGGGAGATCAGGAAGGTGGTGTGGCCGGCCGCCAGGGCCGCGAACTCCTCGAAAACCGCCATCTCGGCCCGGGGGTCCAGGGAAGCGGTGGGCTCGTCGAGCACCAGGACCTGGGCGTCGCGCATCAAGCTGCGCGCCAGGGCCACCTTCTGCCACTGACCGCCGGAGAGGTCGACGCCGCCGAAGGCGGGGCTCAGGACGGTGTCGTAGCCGTCGGGCAGCCCGCTGACGATCACGTCGGCTCCGGCGCGCGCCGCTGCCTGGGCCACGGCCTCCCGCTCCGCAATGCGCTCCACGTCCCCGACCCCGATGCTTTCCCGCAGGGTCAGCTGAAGGCGCGCAAAGTCCTGGAAGATCGCGCTGCAGTTGCGGTGGAGATCGGATTCCTCCATATCCTCCAGGTCGACGCCGTCGAAGCGGATGGTGCCGCGCTGTGGGTGGTAGAGACCGAGCATCAGCTTGATCAAGGTGGTCTTGCCAGCACCGTTCTGTCCCACGAGCGCGATCGTCTGCCCGGCGACCACGCGCAACGACACACCACGCAGCACCCACTCGGCGTTGTCGTGGTAGCGGAACCACACGTCCTCGAAGGAGATGCCCTCCCGCAACGGTGTGGGGAAGCGGCGGGGCCCCCCCGTGGGCGCCGGGGGGAGCGGGCGGTCCAGG
>JAKAUG010000218.1 GCA_021827805.1 Bacillota bacterium
AGGCAGCGACTTCAGCGGGGCGACGGCCGTGGACTTCGGCACCACCGCCGCCACGCATTTCACGGTCAACAGCGCGGGCACGCAGATCGCGGCGGTGTCCCCGGCGGGTAGCGGAACGGTGGATGTCACCGTGACGACGCCCGCGGGAAGCAGTAGCACATCAGCGGCGGACCAGTACACCTATGAGGTGAACTGCCCGGCGGCGGACTGCCCCGGGGTGGCCGTGCAGCCCGCGGACAGCGTGGCGGCGCCGGGAGGCAGTTTCACGGTAACGGTGCAGGCCATCGTGCCGGCGGCGGGGCTGGGCTCCTGGACGGCGGACCTGACCTATGACCCCTCGGTGCTGACGGTGACCGGGTGCACAGGGGAGAGCGGGTCGGTGTGCAACAGCAGTTACGCCAACGGGGCCGTGCGGGTCACGGGGGCGTCGACCTCCGGGTTGAGCGGGAGCGCTCCCCTGGCGAGCGTGACGTTCGCGGTGGGGAGCGGTGTGGCGGCGGGGAGCAAGAGCGCGCTGGGCGTGGGCGTCGTGACCTTCACGGACCCGGCGGGGCAGCCGATCTCGGCGACAGGGTACGGGGGGCAGGTGGAGGTGGCGCCGCCGCCGACGCTGACGGGGATCAACCCGAACAGCGGCTGGCCGGGCGGGGCGACGGCGGCGACGGTCAGCGGGAGCAACCTGCTGTCCGGGGCGACCGCGACCTTCGGGGGAACCGCGGCGACGGGGGTGCAGGTGAACGGCGCGGGGACGGCGCTGACGGCGGAGGTACCGGCGTACGGGGTGCTGGGGGACGTGACGGGGAGCGGGCAGGTCACGGCGGTGGACGCGCTGTGCGTCCTGCGATCGGTGGCGGGCCTGGGGGCGACGGCGGCGTGTCCCGGGGTCTCGGGGATGCAGGCCGCGGTGGACGTGGCGGTGACCAACCCGGGTGGGCAGAGCGCGACGTTGAGCCAGGGGTACACGTACGACCTGTTCGACGTGTCGGGGAGCGACGGGGGGACGCCGAGCGCGGTGGACGCGCTGTGCGTGCTGCGCATCGTGGCGGGTCTGCCGCACACGGCGGCGTGCCCGGCGGCGGGGACGCCGCCGCAGGGGCCGGCACGGGGGCTGTACGGGCCGTGGGCGGCGCCGGTGGCGTTGCGACTGGCGGGGAGCAGCGCGGGGCCGGGGCAGCCGGTGAGCGTGGCGGTGTATGCGGTGGGGAGCGGGGCGGGGCTGGGTGCGTGGACGCTGGACCTGACGGTCGACCCGCAGGCGGTGCGGGTGGTGGGGTGCAGCGTCCCCGCGGGCGGGGTGTGCAACGTGGCCTATGGTCCGGGGCAGGTGCGGGTCGCGGGGGCGTCGGCGGCGGGCGTCCCGGCGGATCAGCCCCTGGTGGTCCTGGAGGTCCTGCCGCGGGGCTCGGTGAACAGCACGCTCGTGACCGCGTCCGCGATCACGGCGGCGGACGCGGGGGGTAATCCGGTGCTTGTCTTGGGGGCGAGCAGCAACGTGTTGCTGCGGCCGTCGCGGTGGCTGCAGGGGGAGGCGAGGTCACTGGTGGAACGGCGGTGATGGTGGTTGGCCGCCTCCGCCACCGAAACCATAGGGCGGCCGACCGCCGGCGAAGGCCGTCGGCCGCCTGTGGCGGGGATGCGCGGGTGAGCTGCCACCACCGCCGGCACAACAGGGTGGCCGACAGCCGGAGCGAGCGGACCAGGACGGGGGCACGCGCTTTTGACGGGGGCCGCAGGGTCCCGACCCGACCCGGGAGACCCCGTGCCAAGGCGACACGGCGGCGGTTCAGCGCGGAGGAGAACCTGCGGGTCCTGCAGGAGGCGGACGCCTGCGCTCCGGGAAAGGTCGGTGCCCTGCTGTGGCGCGAGGGGCACCGGGGGGCTGGGGTGGGCCGCGGGCGCGCGCCTGGGGCCACGGACGGCAACCTACTCGCGCGGAATCCTCGCCGCGGCATGGCGCCCCGTTCGGGGTACCGATTAGGAGCGTGGCACCAACCGACAAGTAGGGCCCGGTGGGGGCAGCAACTGAACTCACCGGGCCTTGTGGATCGGCGGCGACGGCGGGCAGCGGGGTCGTGGGCTGCGGTCATAGCTGCGACGGCTTCGGGGCCGGGTCAAGCGTACCTTTGGGGTCGGGGTGTGAGTAGCATCGGCGCAGGATTGAACGCTAAGCCCGATGAACGGCCCCGCCGGCATGGGGGACTCCGATGAACAGGCGGCGGTGTTCGGTCGGTTTGCAGGCCCTCCCTCCCGGGAGCAGATGGAGCGGTGCTTCTTGCTTGATGACACGGACCGCGCCCTCGTGTCCAAACGCCGCACGCCGCAGGGACGACAACCGACGCTGCCTTGCCCTGCAGCTGACCACCGTCCGGTTCCGGGCCGGATACGGCGGCTTCGTCTGCGGCATGTGGACCTTCCCCCCACCGGTTGAGCATTCCAACCTTGGGCTGTCCACATAACCGGGATAGGCTCACCTGGACGCCTTAGCGTGACTTTTCGTTCCATTGTTCCCGGAGGGCCGCCACCGCGGGTGGTCGCTGGGAGAGGACCTCTGGCACCTTGGCCCCGGGAAGCTGTCGCCTGTCATGACCCAGATCGTCGCCGACGCTGGCGCCCGCTTGGCGTTTCAGGAGGCGGCCGACCTCCTCCAAGGCGTCCTGGCCATCGATGTCGACGACAACACGGTCGAGCGCACCACAGAAAGTATGGGCCTGATCGTGAAGGCGCGCGCCAACCTGCGCAGGCCGTGGATGCGCTGGTGCCGCCGAACCCGGAGGCGGCCAAAGAGGTCAGCCGCCTGCACGGCTACCTCACGCGCAACGCCCACCGCCTGGACTACCCCAGTTTCCTCGACCGCAAACTCCCGATCGGTTCCGGTCTCGTTGAGGCCGAGGTGAAGGGGGTCGTCAACCAGCGTGCCAAACGCAGCGGCATGCGCTGGACCGTTCCCGGCACCCGGGCCGTCCTCGCGTTGCGTGCCCTCGTGCTGTCAGCTGCCGCTTGCTTACAGCGCTTCGGGGCGACCCAACCTCAGGCACCCGCCTGCCGATCAACCTGCTCCCAGGATCAGGGATGGCCGCCTGATGCCACAAGAACGGGATGCCCCCTTGATGCCTTGATCCGGCTTGATGCGCGCGCCGCCGTCAAGCGGTGGCCGGAGCTGCCGGAGGCGCGACCAGGACTGCGTGAACGATGAGGCGGTCCGCATAGACCCGCTCCGCAGCAAGCCACTGCCCGCCACAGGTGATCAGCGTCAGAGTCGGTGGTCCCGTCATAGCAAAGATGCTCCCGAGACTGCGCGACAGGTACGGGATCTCTTGCTGTCCGCTTACTCGGAAGGTCACTGTGGTGGCATTGGCGAGCTGCACACTGATACCGTCCCCGGGGCGTAGCTTGGAAAGCCGCCAGAAGACAGCCGGCGCGGTGTAGGAATCGAGGTGGCCGTCGATGACGGCATCCCCGGGCTGACCGGGGACGGGACCGTACCGGTACCACGCAACATCCGTCCAGTTGCTGGGCACGCCTAGCTGTCCGGATGGGAGCGCGCTCATCTCTTGGACCGCAGCGTCGACTCCGATGGCGGGGATCCGCAACCTAGTGGGTGGAAAGACCTGCGCGGCCACTGGTGTTTTCTGCGCGGTCGCACGCCGAGGCGTTGCCACCGTTGTGGTCGCCGTCTCCGAGTGCGGAGTGGACCGGGGGGTGGCGAGCACGGCGGGGACGGAGTTGGCGACCTCGTGGGCGCTGCTTGCGGCTCCACCGCCCCACGCAGCGGTTAGGGTGATCACGACCACCAGCCCCCAGAGGCCGACGCCTGTGCTCCGGTTGATTCCGCCCCTCACATCGGCCATCTCTTTTCTCTGGTCCGTGTGGCTCCGGACGGTCTGGGACCGTACCAGAGACTAGCGCCTGCCGGTTGGGCTGCGAAGCACTTCAACCGCCCACCGACATGAATGGCGGTGCAGATACCGCAACGGCTTCTCGCGGAACGGGTGACGACGCGTCGCCTCACTCCCGGGTCTGATCCCCGGCCGCACTCGGCCGGATGACGGCG
This sequence comes from Bacillota bacterium, assembly GCA_021827805.1. Classification (GTDB taxonomy): domain Bacteria; phylum Bacillota; class Sulfobacillia; order RBS10-35; family JAJYVN01; genus JAJZWQ01. The sequence goes on from JAKAUG010000218.1 coordinate 4,052, forward strand.
TACCCCGGCCGGGCCCGGGGTATCAGGGATGACGCACAGGAACCGGTTGGGCAGGCGCGTGCCCGTCCAACCGGCCCAGATTGCGTTCCCTATGCGCCGCCCCGACGCCGCAGGCGCCGGGGTCGATGATCGGGTCTTGGGTCGCATCTGCGACAGAGCCTCTACACATGCCGCTGTCGTCCGCGGACCGTCCAGCTCACTGCACCGATGGCCAGTGCTCCAACGGCTACCAGCAGCAGCCACCACGAGAGGAGCGGGTTCCGCCGGAACGGCGCACCCCCGGTGTCAGGCAGCTTCGTGGGAACCGCAACGTGATTGCCAGTCGATGATGTCGTCACCCCTGTGGAACCAGCAGCCCCGGTTGCCCCAGTCGCTCCGGTGGCCCCGGTCGCCCCAGTCGCTCCGGTGGCCCCAGTTGCCCCAGTCGCTCCGGTGGCCCCGGTGGCCCCGGTTGCCCCAGTCGCTCCG
>JAKAUG010000133.1 GCA_021827805.1 Bacillota bacterium
GTCTGCATCCCTGATCACCGCAAAGAGATCTGGTCCCCACGGGATCACCCCATGAAACGCCACCCGGTCCCGAAGTCCCCGGCGGTCCACGTCCGCAACGAGGTCGGCCCGCTGAGGCCCGTCCCCCACCACCCGCAGGGACACCCGCATGTTCGCGCGGACCAGTTCCCCCAACGCCTCTACGAGAACAGGCAGGTTTTTCTCCGGCGACAAGCGCCCAACATAGAGCAGGAGGAGAGGATCACCGAGCCGCGGCCGAGGTGAGGCTGCAAGATCCAGACGCGTCACACGGGACTCGCTGATCACGTGTGCACACGGGTGCCCTGCGCCATAGCGCGACTTCAGGTCTTCGGACACAAAGAGCGCCAGGTTGGCTCGCCGCACAGCCCAGCGCGTCATCACCTGGGCGATTTCCGCCAGCGCCCGATACCTCGGCCCCAGGGTGGATGTGATGGCAACTCTGGGATCCCCCACGAGATGCGCCAACCATATCTGGCGGCGCGGTCGTGGCAGCAGCGCGAGCATGTAGGAGGACACGAAGGGCAGCTTTAACCAGACCACGTCGGCCGACCTCGCCGCGGCGCGCACAGCGCGCAGGTAGGGCAGCAGCAGGCGGAGGTGGGAGCCCAGGCCGCGCCGTGCGCTGTGGACACCTTGAAACTCAACGGCGATGTTCTGCGGGATCGCAATCGGATGGAGACCGGTGGGGGCTTCGGACAGGCTCACCAGGCGACCGAACATCGTCCAGTGCGTCACCCCGGTCCCGAACGCCCCAGCCAATTCCTTCAAGGGGAAGCTTGCCGTTGTGTACCACTGGTCGCGGTGTACAAAGAATCGCTGGTCGCTCACATAGCACAGCCTCATGGATCCACCACCCAGGCACCCAACGGTCGGACCAAATCCCGCATATCCAGATGCGCGTGCCAGAGGTCACGGAATCGTCCAAGAAATTCCGGCTCCTGGGAACGCCGCCGCTCAACGAGTGAACGCAGGGCCTCCAGCGTCGACGAGGACGGCACCGCATGCGGATCGACGACCACCCCGGTGCCGTACTGGCGAACCAGACGGGAGACCGCGGGCAGCCCTGGCGCGGTGATGGTGGGCAGGCACGCCGAGATGTATTCCGTAAACTTGTTCGGAAACGCCACGGCGTTGGTGCGGGTGGCTCCTCGCAGAAGAAGCCCCACGTCGCAGGCCCATAGGGCGTGAATCACCTCGTCAGGATCCGTTTCATGAATCCGGCACCAGTCGAGGTTCAGGCCAGCTTCTGAGATGAGTGAGGTCACCCGTCGACGTTCGGGGGTGAGGAAGAGCAGGCGCGCGCGGGGCCAAGAGGCATGGATGTGTTTGAACAGCTCGATGGTCTCAGGCAGCATCTGCCATCTTGAGGCCCCTCCGTTGAAGACGAAGACGATGTCTTCCGGATCGAACGCCAACGCCATCCGCAACGCGTCGTTCCCGCCGCTCGTCGGCGTGACGGAATTCCCACAGGGGATGACGAACGCCTGCTTGGCCCCGCGTCCAGCCGCCTCCCGCGCCAGGTCCGGCGTCACCGTGATCGCTCCGTCCGCTCGCCGCAGCGCCCAGGTCTCAAGTGCCTGGGCGGCGCGGTAAGCCAGCGCGCCCCAACGTCCGACTGCCCCAGGAGGGTATTCCAACCACTCAGCCAAGGTCCCGTGCAGATCGACCAAGAATCTCCGCCCAGGGAGAACGTCTGCGGCGGCGCAGGCCTGGATTCCGGACAGGACGAAGGGAACCCGGGGGTCCGTGATCCGGTGCAGGCGTGCCGTGAGCCGGCGGACTTCGGCAAAGGCACTTGGCTGCGACGAGCACGGAACGAACTCAATGTCGCGGGTGGAGGCGGCCGCGACCTGGGCGGCGAGGTTGACCGCGTACGTGCGCGAGGCGACGCCCCACGACTTCAACGCCTCGGTGCGCGCCGTCAGCAACCGCCACTCGCCATTATGCGTCGTCATATTGCGGGTCGTGATCGTCACAAGGGGTGTCGTTGCCTGCTCACCACCGTGCCGAGAACCTCCAGCATCCCATGGACCTGCCGCTCCAGCGTGAATTCCCGGTACCAACGACATCGCCCGGCGTTGCCCATGCGCTCCCGAACCCCCCCGTCCGCAAGGAGCCTGCAGAGGCCATCGCACAGAGCACCAACGTCACCGACCGGGTACAGCAGCCCTGTATCCCCGTGCCGGACCACTTCCGGCACTCCTCCTGTTGCCGTCGCGATGCATGGCTTGCCCGCCCGCATGGCCTCCAACAGAGTCATACCGAAGCTCTCGTACTCGGAGGGGAGCACCACGATGTCGATCTGGCCCATCAACGTCGCCACGTCCGGGCGGTGGCCCCAAAAGCACACACGATCCCCCAGGCCGGTGGTCGCGGCCAAGTTCTCGAGCCCGACTCTGTACGCATCACCGGCGCCGGGAGGGGAGTCCCCGATGACCCACAGTTCACAGTCGACACCCCGGTTCAGCACCACGCCCACGGCCCGGACCAGATCCTCCACCCGCTTCAGGGGGTGAAGATTGCCCACAAACGCAACCACCGGCCGCTCGCGATGCGCAAGCGGATGGTCCTGAGGGTCTGGCGGCGGAAGTCCATTGGGTACAACGGCGGTCCTGGCCGCCGGAACGCCACCCGACCACAGCCGACGCTGCGTGTCCGCCGACACGGTGACGATCATCCGCGCGCACCGGCCCACCAGCAAGAACGGCAACGTACGCAACACCCGCACGTCGGCCACGCCGTGGTTGTAGTACACCAACGGCACACGGGCAGCTGCCGCCGCTGGCAGCGCGACCATCGCTGACTTCACAAAGCTACAGCAGATGGCGTCGACGCGCTCCCGACGCAGATACCCGGCCAGCCATCCCGCGTACGCCAGGTACCGAGGCCCCAGACGGAGCAGGATGCCGATGTTCTTGGGAGAACGCCCCCACCCCATGCTGCGCCCAAGCCCAGGCATGCCCCTCCGAACCACGCGGACCCCTCGCGCCTCCAGCACGGACGCCAACCCGCTCTCCAGTGGGTCGAGGAACAACACCTCGATGTCTCGATTCAATCCAGGCAGAAGGTGGCCCAGGACTGTGGGGACTCCACCCATGGCCGTGACGAAGTCGAAGAACAAAACCCTCAGAATCCCCACTCCCTTGCCCGTTGACCACCGGACCGGGGAGATGTCCAAGTGTCCCAGTCGCTGACCAACTCGCGCAGCCGAACCTCTTCCGCCTCCAAACGCTCGTCCCAACTCCAGAACAACTGAGCGGCCTTCGCGAATCCCGCTTCCCTGAAGGCCTGCCTCCGCCCCTCGTTGCTCAACAGGTCGACAACCCGATCCGCCATGCCCCCAACGTCATCCGGCGCAAGAAGGTAGCCATCGACTCCATCCGTGATGACGTGCCGTGTATCCCCCACATCCAAGGTCACGATCGGAGCTCCGCACACCATGGCCTCCATCAGCGGATTGCCCACATTCGAAATGTCGTACGCACTCACGAACACATCCGCCGCGGCGAGGAACGTGAACACCCTCTCGTGTTCCACCGTGCCCACGAAACTGATGTGGCCTTGCACCCCCAGCCTGCCAGCCTGAGCACGCAGGACCGACTCCATCTCCCCGGAGCCGATGATGTAGTAGTGGACATCCGGCACCTTGGAGACAACGGCCGGCAACGCGGCGATGATGCGATCGACCCGTTTCCAGTTCTCCAGGCGACTGGCTGAAACCATCACCTTTTGCCGCGGAGGGATCCCCAGGGTGCTCCGCAAGACATCGCGTTCAGCCTCCGCCAGACGGCGCCCACGCAAGATGTCAATTCCATTGTACCAAAAAACGTATGGACTCGTGTTCCCAAGGCGTTCCAGCACCCAATCGCCCCGGGTGCCGTCGTTGGTCATGATTTTCAGCGCCGCCGGTAGCCGCAGGGCTCGCATATGAATCCACCACCGGAGCAGGAGCGCCTTGCCGAGGAGGGAATCCTGCGCGCGCCGGAGGACGGGATAGAGCAGTGTGCCCTGAAAGCGCAAGACAAGGGGCTTGCCCAACCTTCGAGCAATCCAATAAGCGGGCAGAGCACCAAAGATCTCGTAGCCGTAGATGAGGTCGGCGTCGCGATCCAGGTGCCGTCGAAAGAACTCCCTGTACAGAGCCAGGGGCAGCAACACTTCGGAGCGGAACCTGACATAGAGCGACCCCAGGACCGGAATTCGCGTCGCCCTCGGCAGGAGCACGCGGTCTCCAACCAGGGGGAAGCGGTGCACGATCATGTTGGGGTGAAGCGACTCGGTGGGGGCCCCGTAGCGATCCGTGGAAGGGTCGGCGTCCTTTCGATGCGTCAGCAGGACGACACGGTGACCGCGTGTGGCAAGGTGCAGCATGATGCGGCGCATTGGGGAGAAGCCGGAACCCCAGATGTCGTGCCCCGTAACGAAGACAACGGTCACCTGGCCCACCCCCCCTTCAGGCGACCGCAGCCCGCGCAAATCCGCCCACCG
>JAKAUG010000023.1:0-1110 GCA_021827805.1 Bacillota bacterium
GCCCTGGGAGAGGCGTGTTCCGCGCTCCCCGACCGGGGTGTCCAGCCCTCGCGGGAGACGCTGGATGAAGTCCCAGGCCCCGACGGCCGTGGCGCTGGCGACCAGTTCCTCGGTGCTGGCCTCCAGCTTGCCGTAGCGGATGTTGTCCCCCACGGTTGCCGAGAAGATGACCGGTTCCTGCAGCACCACGGCCATCTGGCGACGGTAACTGTCCTGCTCCCAGTTGCGGATGTCTTCGCCGTCCACCTCCACGCTGCCACGGGTGGGATCGTAAAAGCGGAGCAGCAGGGCGGCGATCGTGGTCTTGCCCGCGCCGGTGGGACCGACCAGGGCCGCGCGGCAGCCGGCCGGCAGTTCGAAGTCCAGGTCCTCCAGCACGGGGCGCTCGGGATCGTAGGCGAACGAGACGTGGTGGAAGCGCACCTGGCCGACCAGGGCCGGTGCCGGGCGGGCCCGCGGGCCGTCGGAGACCTCCAGCGGTTCATCCAGGATGCCGAAGATCTTCTCGGCCGCCGCCATGGCCTGCTGCACCGCGTTGTACTGCTGGGTGAGGTCCTGGATGGGCTGGAAGAAGCGCGAGAGATAGTTGGCAAAGCCCACGAGCACGCCCAGGGTCTCCTGGCCGTGGAGCACCAGCGTCCCGCCGAACCACAGCACGACGACGGTGCCGGCGCTGCTGATCAGGCTCACCATGGGCCCGAACAGGCTATTCACCACCGCGGCGTCCAGGTTGGCCTCCACATTGGCCTGGTTGGTCTCCTGGAAGCGGCGCGCGTTCTCCCGCTCCCTGGTGAAGGCCTGGGTGACCCGCATCCCCGACAGGCTCTCCTCCAGGTCGGCGGTCAGACGCCCGATGGTGTTGCGCACCTCGCGGTAGGCACGGATGGCGCGACGCTGGAAGAGGGCGGTGATCAGCACCAGGGCGGGCAGGGTGGCGAAGGCCGCCAGGGCCAGCAGGGGACTGATGATCAGCATGACGACGATGATCGTCGCCAGGGTCACGGCGTACACCAAAAGCTGCAAGCCGTCGGGCTCGGCGGTGTAGCCGACCAGGCTGTGGGCGAGCCGGCCCGCGATGGAGGCGTCGCTGAGCAACGCCGCCGAATTCCA
>JAKAUG010000023.1:1120-4492 GCA_021827805.1 Bacillota bacterium
ATGACGACGATGATCGTCGCCAGGGTCACGGCATCGGCGGTGATGTTGACGATGCCCGAACTCACCAGGTTACTGAGCGCGGTCACGTCGTTGGTCCCCCGGCTGACCAGCACACCCACCGGCTCGCGGTCGAAGAAGCCCAGGCCCAGGCGCATGAGGCGGGCGAAGAGGTCGCGCCGCAGGTCACGCACGGCGCCGTTACCAAGACGCGCCACGGCGAGCACCTGCACGGCCGCCAGGGCCGCGGCCACCACGCGCGTGCCGAGGTAGGCCAGGGCGGTGAGGAGCAGGATGCGCGGCTCGTGGCCCCCGATGCCGCGGTTGATGGCCACGATCAGCAGCAGGGGACCGATGACCGTCATGGCCGTGCTGCCCAGCGCGGCGGAGAGCGCCGTGGACAGATCGCGCCGGTAGGCGCGGGTGTAGGAGATCAGACGCGAGAACAACCTGGGATCAAAGGGTCTGGTGTCGAGGCCCGCCGTATGGCGCAGGGACCCGAGGCCCCCTCCGCCCCAGCTCATGCCGGTACCTCCCCGTGGCCCGCGGAGCCGGCCGGGGCCAGCTGCAGCTCGCAGATGCGGGCATAGAGGGATGAGCATTGGAGCAGTTCGGCGTGGGTGCCGATCGCGGCGATCCGGCCGCCCTCAAGGACCACGATGCGGTCGGCGAACATCACCCCGGCCAGGCGGTGGGCGATGATGAACGTGGTGCGCCCGTGCATCAGGGTTTGCAGTGCGTGGCGGATGCGGTACTCGTTCTCGGCGTCCACGCTGCTGGTGGCATCATCCAGGATCAGGATCCTGGGGTCGAGCAACAGGGCGCGGGCGATCGCCACCCTCTGCTTCTGCCCCCCGGAGAGGCCGACGCCCCGCTCGCCGACGACGGTCTGATAGCCCCTGGGCAGGGTCTCGATGAAGTCCGCGATGTGGGCCGCGCGAGCGGCTGCCTCGACCTCGGCCGCTGAGGCCTGTGGCCGGCCATAACGGATGTTGTCCTCGATCGAGGCGGAGAACAGAAACGGTTCCTGCAGGACCAGGCCAATCTGCGAGCGCAGCGTGTGCAGATAGATCGGACGCAGATCCTGGCCGTCGATGAGCACCCGCCCCTCGACGGGATCATAGAAGCGCGGCACCAGTTGCACCAGCGTGCTCTTGCCAGCCCCGGTCATCCCGACCAGGGCCACCCGTTCGCCGGGTTGGACGGTGAGGTTGATGTCCTCCAGGGCCCAGCCTCCGTTGTCGCCGTAGCGGGCCCAGACGCCCTCCAATCGCACCTGTCCGCGCAGCCGCGGCAGGCGGATGGCATGCTCGGGCTGGGTCACCTGGCCCGTCGCGTCCAGGATCTCGAAGATGCGCTCCGCGGAGGCGGCCGCCTGGGCGCCCAGGTTGACGACCATGCCCACCATGCGCAGGGGCCCGAGCAGCATGAGCACGTATGCGTTGAAGGCGACGAACATGCTGAAGGAGAGGTGTCCGGAGAGCACCTCCAGGCCCCCAACGCCGAGCAGGAGCACCGTGCCCAGGGTGGGCAGTTGGCTCAGCAGGGGCTGGTAGCGGGCCTGGATCCGGGCCACGTCCATGCTGCGCTCCAGATAGGCCTCGTTCTGGGCCGCAAAGCGCTCCTCCTCATGGTCCCGGCGGGCGAAGGCGCGCACGACCCGCACCGCCGCCAGATCCTCCTGGAGCACGGTGGTGAGATCCGCCAGCTGTTGCTGCACAGCCCAGGAGGCGGGCCGCATTCGCTGGCTCATGGCCAGCACCGTCCAGACGAAGAAGGGCGCGATCGCCAGGATCAGCAGGGCCAGGACGGCATCCACCCGCAGCAGGATCACCGCCGTGCCCACGAACTGCAGCAGGGCGGCCAGCGCGCTGGGCCCTCCGCGGCTGACCAGGCGGCGCAGGGTCTCCACGTCTCCAGTCGCGCGGCTGAGCAACTGGCCGGTCTCCGCCTGATCGAAGTAGTCGAAGCTCTGTTCCTGGAGATGCCCGAAGATGGCGTCCCGTGCCCGGAACATCGAACGCTGGGCCAACCACTCCGTCAGATAGCCGCGGGCGAAGCCCAGCAGCCCGCTGCCGGCCGCCGCGGCCAGCAGGCCGGCGGCAAGCCAGGGCACCTGCCGCCAGGCGGAACTCTGCCACTGACCATGTGTCCAGGCGGTCTTCACCGCGCCCACCATGCTGCCGGTGAGGGCGGGCACGGCCAGACCGAGCCCGGTGCCGCCGATCAGTAGGGCGAACATCAGCAGCAGCATCCACCGGTCGGGCCACAGGAACCGTCCATAACGAACCAGGCTTTTCACAGCGTCACCCCTGCTTGCCAGCGGGTGCTTCGGGACCCCACGACCTACCCGCCTGCTCGAGCCGACCGGCCAGTTCCGCGGGACACTCCGCCTCCAGTGCGATGCCCTCGTCCCCATACCGCAGGGTGAGCATCTCTCCCTGGCTGCGCACCGCGGCCACCAGACCCTCGGCAGCAAAGGGAAGCAGCACGCGCACCCGCCGGCGCCCCGAGGGCAGTGTCTGGGCCAACAGCGCGCGCAGATCCTCCAGGCCCTGGCCGGTCAGGGCGGAGAGGCGCAGCTCCGGGACGGAGTGCCCCTCGGCATCCCTGGACGCTCCCCCCATCCCGGCTCCCTCCGCCGCGGGCAGATCCGCCTTGTTCCAGACCACGATCCGCGGCAGGGCGCCGGCACCCAGTTCGGCCAGCACCTTCTCCACCGCCTCCCGCTGTTCCCAGCAGCGCGCGTGGCTCTGATCCAGGACCTCCACGAGCAGGTCCGCGTCCACGACCTCCTCCAACGTGGCTGAGAAGGCCTGCACCAGAGCCGGGGGCAGGTCGTGGACAAAGCCCACCGTGTCCACCAGGAGGGCACGGCGGTTGCCCGGCAGATCCAGACCGCGCACGGTCGGGTCCAGGGTGGCGAAGAGCTGGTCGGCCACGTGCGAGCCCGGGCCCGCCAGGGCGCGGTGCAGGCTGCTCTTGCCGGCGTTCGTGTATCCGACCAGAGCCACCACGGGCAGCCCCGTGCGCCGGCGGCCCTCTCGCTGCACCTGCCGCACGGAGGCGACGCCCTCCAACTGGCGGCGCAGCGAGGTGATGCGTGCCCGCACGCGGCGGCGGTCCGTCTCCAACTGCGTCTCGCCAGGGCCGCGCGTGCCGATCCCCCCACCGGTGCGCGAGAGCTCTCTGCCGAGGCCGGTCAGGCGTGGCAACAGGTACAGGAGCTGCGCCAGCTCCACCTGGATGCGGCCCTGGTGGCTCCTGGCCCGCCGGGCGAAGATATCCAGGATGAGGCGCGTCCGATCCACGACGCGGCACCCGACAAGATCCTCCATGCGCATCTGCTGCCGTGGCGAGAGGCCCTGGTTCGTC
>JAKAUG010000060.1 GCA_021827805.1 Bacillota bacterium
GGCGGGCGCGCAGATCTCGGCCCCGCTCTCGAGCCGCAGCGCACGGCGCGGCCAGAGCAGGCACGGCAGGGGATCACGGTCCACGGCCTCGAGAACATGCGCGCGCACCCCCTGCACGGGGCGCAGGGGCAGGCCCGTGGGCGCGTGCCCGGCGGCAACCTGCTCGGCGGCACGGCCAAAGAGCTGGTGCATCGCCCAGCGAGCATCGCGGTCCAGACACTCCCGGGCGTCGATCCCCTCGTAGGCCTCCGCCTCGATGGCCACGGCGTCCACGCCGTGTTCGCGCAGGCGTCGCAGGAGGCTTGCGGTCAGCGTGGTCCCGGCCTGGCAGAGCAGGGCGCCGCCGCAAGCATGCACGGCCTCAACCACCACCGAGCCGGCAAACTCGTCCCGTGGGGGGATCAGCCGCATGACCACACCCCCTGGCGCGGGCAGCGGCCGGGGTGGCCGTCCCATACGAGCCCGCGCCGCGACCCACAGCGCCCTGGTATGCCTCCCTGCACCCAGCGGACCTCCCTCCTGCTCATCCCTGGCGCCGACGCCTCCGGAGCCTAGCGCTTGGGTGGCGGGCCGCCGTGCTCCAACCAGTCCGGAGCACCGTGACGACCCTCCTCGCCCAGCACGATGCGCGTGAGGCGCAGTGCCAGGGTGTCGTCGGCGGTCACCACCACCTCGCCGTAGGCCACCACGCGCCCCCCAATGGCCAGGATGGCGGGCTCGCCCACCTCCGTATGCAGACGCAGGAGCGATCCCGGGCGGAGCGAGGCCAACTCGTCCAGGCGGAACACGCCACCACCCACATACAGAGCCGCCTCCACCTCCAGTGCCGAGACATCCACGCGCGTCTTGACGCTCGCGTGGGCCACTGGTGCCACGCGACCCTGCGGCCCGGTGCCAAGCCACCCCTCGAGCGTCGCGAGGCTCCGCTCCTCCACCACCAGGGTCAGCGTCAGCGCCTGTCCGCCCTCTGGCTGCGCCTCCAGGGGCAGGGCCACCGCGTCCTCCGGTAACGGGGTCCGGGCCGGCAGGGTCTGGTGCGGCGTCGAACCGACCAGGGCGTCCCCGAGGCCGAGCACCAACCGATCGAGCAGATCCTGCCCGCCTGGCCCCAGATCCTCCGCCAGCACCCAGAGACGGAAGTTCAGGGGCTCGCCGAGGCGCAGCGCCCGCGACGGATCCCGCAGGGCCGCCTGGTCGGGGCCGCGGCGGACCGCCGCCGCGATACCCTGCCGCTTCCAGGCGGTGGCCAGCAGCCCCAGCAGGCGCGCCGCCGCCTGTTCCCCCAGGCGCTCCCAGCCACTGCGTCGCGGTCCAGGGGTGGGCGCGCTTCCACCGCGCACCTCCGCCTGGGCCTGGCGCAGGGACGCAAGGAGCGAGTCGATCTGCCCCTGCTGCAGCGCATCCCCCGACCCCGTGGACACGGCGCCCCACTCCCCCGCGGCGGCTCGCGCTGCGATTCGCCCCGCGACGTTGCCAACCCTTCCCGCGGCCAGTCGGCATGCGTATTCCCCCCGTGGCGCATGCTCGCGGCGGGGTCATCCGTCGTGGTCGCTGCCGCCGCTTGCGCCGCGCTTGCCGCTCACCCTGCCCCGCGAGGTCCGTGTGCCCGCGGCCAGGTGCGGCTCACGCTGGCGAACAAGGCCGAGCGCCACCTCGTGGGCCCGGGTTGCCGCTGTACCGGTGGGGAGAGATGGGCGCCGAGCGGCGCCCGTTTACGCCTCGTGGACGCCCCACGACCACGGGATTCTTGTCTCCCTGGGCAGGGGGCAGGCCACGGGGAACATCTGCGAGGTCGCGGCGCTCAAAGCGACTGGTGGAGCCCTGCGGTAGGGAACCATGAACCGTATGTTCACAGAGGCGGATCTCGATCTGCTCCGCCGGACGACGGATTGGCTGTCGGCCCTGAGCCGCACGGAGATCGCATCCGTCGACTCAGCCGCGGGCGGCAGGCCGCTGGCCGAGCGGCAAGAGTGGAAGAATCAGGCGGCGATGCTGACTAACGTATTCCCCGGTATTCCCCGGTATTCCCCGCCAGTCCCAACCCCGCGCGAGTGCCCCCGCCCTTACGTGTGGGCAGTCGTCGCCGCGCCTTCCAGGTGGGCGGGCGACGCCGAGCGACGCTGACGAGGCTAACGGACGCCCTCGGGGCCCGCTGCCTCGCGCACCGCGTCCACCAGGACGGTCTCGACCTCAGCGGCCAGCGCGCCAAGTTCGGGCGTGCCGACCATGCCGATCAGGGCGGTGGGCCGGGGCAGGCCGATCTCGGTGTGGCCATCCTTCTCATAGATGACAACCTTGCAGGGCAAGAAGTAGCCGACGTTGGGCTCCGCCTCCAGTGCCTCCCGGGCGCGCGGCGCGCTGCAGACCTCCAGGATCCGGTACGGGCGGTCCAAGTGCTGGCCCTTCTCCTCGAGCTTGGCGTTGACATCCAGTTCCCAGAGTACCGAGAACTTGCGCTGAGCCAGGGCGGCCTCCACAGCGCGGGCAGCCGCCTCGACCCCCTGCTCCGTCCTCACGGCAAAGAGCAACTCCGTCATCGGCGCACCTCCGTCTGTGCGGGGTCGCGCGCGGACCGCGCCGCGCACGGACCCCGCCTCAGATCAGTTCCAGCAATGCACGTTTGGCCGCGGCCACGGGCTCCTCATCCCCATCCGCCACCCCGCGACGCACGCACTCCTCCAGGTTCTCGGCCACCACCGCCGCCGCCACCTTGCCGAGCGCCGCCCGCATGGCGCAGATCTGACGCACGACATCGGAGCAGCCGCGGCCCTCCTCAAGCATGCGGCGCACCCCGCGCACCTGGCCCTCGATCCGGGCCAGACGCAGCTGGACATCCGCCTCCACCGCCGGCGTCAGCTTCATGTCGCCCACCTCCGTCCCGCAACAGCGCGGGCGGGCGGCAGCCCGCCGCACTCCTCCGCCCGGGCCGACCGGCCCGGACCCGTCCTAAATCCCTCAGCCACCGCCACTACCGCCAGAGGAACAGGATCCCCCGCCGGAATGGCCGAGGGTGGCGAATGCGCGCAGCAGACGCTTCACGCGCCGGCTGCCGCACTTGGGGCAATCCGCCTCGTCGCGCCGGTCCATCGGCCGCTGCAGCTCGAACTCGTGCTCGCACTCCTGGCAGCGGTAATCGTACAATGGCACTCCGCCGACACCCCCCACACCTCCGGAGCTTCCTCCATACCATACCCGGCAGGGCATCAGGACGCAAGAGGCTTCCGCGTCTTCCACAGTAGTGCGGGGACAGGATTGGTCGCCATGCGCCCATGCGCGCTGAGACTGGAGGGTGGCGTCGCCGGTCCCCAACGGAGGCGACGGGCCACGAGCCCGGGCCGGCTCCCGGCAGGCTTTGACCCTGGCACAGAAACCGCTTCCAGACAAGAGGGATCCGCCCAGAAGCGGGGAATGTGTCCAAGGCAGGCCCTGGGAGACCGCGGCTCGACAGACACCGATTGCGAGGAGGATTTCGCGTGAACGCGTGGCCCAACGCGGTGAGGACGGCCCTGGCAGGTGCGACGCTCGGCATCCTGTGCCTTGGTCCCGTGGCGCTCGCGGCGACCGGACCGGTGTCCAGCACCCTGGCCAAGGGCACCCTCAACACCCAGGTGTGGCAGGTGCTTGGTCAGGACTCGAGCATGTCCCTAACCAAACATCCGGGCTGGCTGACGATCGCGACCGAGCACGCACCGGTGGCGCAGTTCGCGACGACCCTCCATGACATGGTCCTGCAGACCGTCGCTCCCAGCGCGGACTGGACCGTGAGCGTAGAGACGACCTTCTTCGGGACGAAGTTCGGCCCGGCAGGGACCCTGCCCAACTACCAGGGGGGCGCGATCTACGCCTGGCAGGATGACAATAACTGGGTGCGCATGATCCGCCAGGTCTCCAACTGCACGCTGGGCGTCCAGATCGATGTCGGCTCGTGGGGTTCGCAGACAGGCATCGAGACCCCCGCGGGTCAGCCGGTAGCTACCGGCACCACCACCGCGAACGGCACCGCGGGTACGCCCGCCTACGACGTGGCCTGCAACAACAACGACGATCCCCTCTGGCTGCGCCTGACCAAGCAGGGCGACCTGTTCACCGGCTACTACAGCACGGACGGCAAGAACTGGGTGGAAACCCAGTCCTTCAAGGACACCACGATCTCGGTCAAGGACGTCGGGGTGAACGCTGGCGAGGGTGGAGGCACGGCGACGCCCACCGACATGGGCTTCAAGGACTTCACGGTCGGCAGCACCCCGACCGCCGCGACGAACACCGCCACCCAGCCCGCGGCGAACACCGCCACCCAGCCCGCGGCGAGCCTGCCGCAGACCGGTGGCGGCCCGCTCCTGCCCGTGGTCGGCGCGACCCTGGCGGCCATCGGCGCCGGTCTGCTGGTCCGCCGCCGCCCGGCCCGCCTCACCAGGGGTTGACGTTGTCCGCGTCCAGAGGGGGGCCCGCCGCGGCGACTCCTGCGCGGGCCCCCCTCCTGCGCCCC
>JAKAUG010000230.1 GCA_021827805.1 Bacillota bacterium
GCGAGGGTCTTCTCGACCCTGCCGGCCGCCGCCAGGACCCCCGCGGCGACGGGCGGCGGGAAGCAGGAGGCGACTGCACGGCGCCCCTCATCCGCGCGGGGGCGGGGTGCCGCGAGGGTCTTCTCGACCCTGCCGGCCGCCCTGCCCCTCGTTGGCCGGCTGGCCGCCGCCCACAAGGTCCGCGGCGAGGCAGCGACCGCGCAGGCGCCGGAACGCCGCGCCCCTCACGCTCGGGATGGCGGGCCCGGCTCGCGCCCTGAGGCGCCGACCCGCGCGGCCGCGGTCGGGACGCGGGTCGCCCGTGGCCACGAGGCTTCGGCCGAGGTCGCGGGGTCGGCCCCCAAGACGGCAGCCGCGCGGCGGGCCGCGGCCCAGCCGCGGACGTCTGTCGGAAGCGCCCCGAGGGCGGGGACCTCCTCTCCGGGGATGCGGAAGGCGCCGAGCCCACGCGCCCTCCGGTCGCAGGCTGCCCAGGCCGCGCCCGCTCCCCAGGCGCCGCGCGGGCCCGAGGGGGACCGCGGGACGCCACTGCCACTGGCTCCGACCCCGCTGGCGCAGGCGGCCCCCGCGCATGCGTCGGGGCCGCCACGGCCGACGGCCCCCGCGGCCGGTCTGCCGGCTCCGGGGGGCGTGGTGGCCGAGGCTCCCGCGTCCCCCGCGCGTGCCAGGGCGCTGGGGACGGCACCCTCCGCGCGCCGGCTGCGCCGGCCTGTGTCCGCGCCCGCGGGCGGCACACCGGCCACGCGTGCGCTTCCGCTTGCGGAAACACCCCCGCGGTCGGGGGGGGCCACCGCCCGCCAGGCCCCGGCGGCGTCCGCGCCCGCGGCGGGGGCGGCGCGGGGTGCGCTTCCGGATCCCGCTCCACCCGCGGGCCCCGTGTCCCTGCGCCTGCGGGTGAGTCCGCCAGGCCTCGGGCCGGTGGATGTGCGCGTGCGGGTGCACGGCACCCAGGTGGCCGCCGAGTTGCGGGTCCAGACGCCAGCCGCGCAGGCTCCGCTCCTTGCCGCTGGGCCGCAACTGGGCCAGGCCCTGCGGGCCGGCGGTCTGGAGCTCGGCGCATTGGCGGTGGCGGTGGGCGACCAGGGTCAGGGCCAGCGGGAGGACCGGGGGCAGGGCCCGCGGGGCGACGGTCCTCCCGCCGACCGCGGGCGGCGGGTCGCGACCGTGGTCGACCGGGCCCGGACCGTTCCCGCGGGTCGGGTGGATCTCAGTCTCTGAGGCTGTGGGAGGAGGGAACCGAGGTGGGGATCGGACCTCTTGGAGCGACGGCTCCGGTCTCTGGGGGCGGCTCGGCCTCCGGAGGTGGCACCGGCGCGACGACCCCGGGAGGGTCGCTGGGTCAGAACGCCTTCCTGCAGCTCCTGGTGGCCCAGCTCAAGTACCAGGACCCGCTGCAGCCGATGAACGACACGCAGTTTGTGACCCAACTGGCCCAGTTCCAGATGCTCTCGGTGCTGGAGGAGATCAAGACGGGCGTGGACCGTCTGGACGCGGCCCAGAGCGGCGCGGCGGCGGCCACGGGGAAGCAGGGTTCTGGCTAGCGCGCCCATCGCCCAGATCCGGCAAAAGGGGTGGAATGGCATGCTGCGCTCCATGGACGACGCGGTCTCCGGGATGCAGGCCCACCAGCAGTGGCTGGATGTGATCGGGAACAACATCGCCAACGTGAGCACACCGGGGTTCAAGGCCAGCAACGTCACCTTCGAGCAGCTCTTCGCGCAAACCCTCGCCGCTGGCGGCGCGCCGACACAGACCCAGGGCGGCGTGGACCCGTCCCAGGTGGGGCTCGGCGTCGGCGTGGGGGCGATCACGCCCGACCTCTCGCAGGGGGCGCTGCAGACGACCGGCAGCCCCACGGATCTGGCCCTGCAGGGGGCCGGGTACTTCCTCCTGGACCGGGGGGCGCAGGGCACCGGATACACCAGGGTGGGGAACTTCGGCTTCGATGCGGTCGGCAACCTGGTGGACAAGGCCACCGGCGACCGCGTGCAGGGCTGGTTGGCCGACACCAAGGGTGTGCTGCCGACGGCCAGCGCCGGCACGCTCAGCGACATCACGATCCCGCAGAACAGCCCGGTGGCGCCGCAGGCGACGAGCAAGGTGAGCATGGTGGGTAACCTCGACGCGGCGACGCCGACAGGAGCACCTGGGGTCCAGGTGCCGCTGAAGGTCTATGACTCCCTGGGCAACCCCGTCACCGTCACGCTCACCCTGGAGCAGACCGCCCCGGACAACTGGCAGTGGACGGCGACCGGCTCCGGCGGGACCACGGGCAGCGGCGCCTTTTCCTTCAAGACCGACGGCACCTTCGGGCAGGTGACCACGCCGGGCACGATCACGTTGACGCCCACCGACGGCGCGGCGCCCATGACCCTGACCCCAGACTTCAGCGCTCTGACCCAGGACGCCGCGAGCACCACCGTCAATCTGGGCACCCAGGACGGCTATGCCGCCGGTACCCTGCAGGGCATCTCGGTCGATTCCGGCGGCGTCATCACCGGGACGTTCAGCAACGGCCTGCGCCAGACCCTCGGCCGCGTCGCCGTCGCCACCTTTGCCAACCCCGCCGGTCTGCTCGCCCAGGGCCAGGGGATCTTCACCCAGGGCAACGACTCCGGCGTCGCGAGCGTCGGCGGCCCCGGGGCGGGGGGCGCCGGGACGGTGGTCAGCGGGAGCCTGGAGGGCAGCAACGTGGATCTGGCCGCGCAGTTCACCGCCATGATCGCCGCCCAGAGCGGGTTCCAGGCCAACGCGCGGGTGGTCAGTGTGGACAACCAGATCCTGCAGACCCTGGTGCAGCTGGGCCAGTAACCGCTCGGGGAGGGTGGACATGCGGCGTGTGCTGATCGTCGCGCTCGTGGGACTGCTGCTCGTGGGGGCCGGGGGCTGTGCGGCCCCCAGCATCGGGGGCCTGCACATCCCTGGGCTCGGGGCCGGGAGGCCGCGGCCGGTGCCCACGGTGCAGGTGGCCATTCCCACGATCACGACCAACCTGGCCGGCGGGAGCGGGACGAACTTCGTGCAGCTGAGCGTGACCCTCGGCGTGGCGGGCCCAGCCGTGGCGAAGACCTTCGCCACCCAGGTGGCGGCCGTGCAGAACGCGATCCTCGCGGACGTGCGGGCGCGTTCCGCCGCGCAGCTCGACGCCTCGCAGGGGATGTCCGATCTGGCGGGTGCGATCCAGACGTCGGTGGACCAGGTCCTGGGATCCGCGACGGCGGTGCGGGCCGTCTACTTCACCCAGTTCGTCGTGCAGTGAGGGGGGCCGGGGCATGGGCGTGGCGGAGCTGACCGCGCAGGAGCTGGAGAGCCTGCGCCAGGCGGTGCGGCGGGAGGCGGTGGAGGCCCCGGCGCCGGCCCCCATGGCGCGCGCTGGCCTGCGCCGGTATGACTTTCGCATTCCAGACAAGTTTCCCAAGGATCTCCTGCGTCAGATCACCCACCTCCATGACAGCATGGCCCGCGCCCTGACGACCTCCCTCTCGGCGCAGCTGCGGGCCACGGTGCGCGTCGAGGAGGTTATGGCCGAGCAGCGGACCTACCAGGCCTGGATCCAGGAGGCTTCGGACCCGGCGATCCTCGCCGCGTTCTCCTGCGAGCCCCTGGTGGGCAGCGCCCTCCTGGAGGTGGACCCCATCATCGCCTTTCCCATGATCGACCGTCTGCTCGGTGGGTCCGGGGAGGGGGGGCCCATGAATCGGCCGACGACGGAGATCGAGCTCACCGTGGTGGGGCGAATTCTGCAGACGGCGCTGGGAACCTGGCGGGACGCCTGGAGCCACGTTCAGCCGATGCGGCCCAAGATCCTGGGGGTCGAGACGAACCCGCTGTTCGCCCAGGTGGTGGGACCCAGCGAGATCGTGCTGGCGCTCTCGCTGGTCTGCGGGTTGGGTCGGCGCGAGGGCCGGCTGCGTCTGTGCCTGCCGTTCGCCATGATCGAGCCCCTGGTCCACCGGCTGGCCGCGGGGCAGTGGCGGGTGGGATACAGCGACACCCCCGGGAGTCGCAGCCAGGAGATCCGGGGCCAGTTGGGCCTGGTCGAGGTGCCCGTCAGCGTCCGTCTGGCCACCGTGCGCCTGCCGCTGCGCCGGCTGTCCTCCCTGCAGCCGGGGGATCTGCTGACGCTTGGCGTCCCCGCTGGCGGGCCGGCGCAGCTGCTGATCCGCGGGCTGCCGAAGTACCAGGCCCGTGTCGGCCGGCAGGGGCGCGCGCTGGCGGTGCAGATCCTGGCTGGCGAGGGAGGCGATGAACGTGGTGAGCGCTGATGTCGTCCCCGGGGATGAGGTGCGGCACGCAGACCCGGCGATGGTGGCGCTCGGCGAACTGCTGGCGCGCGTGGCCGAGGCCCGTTGGGCCGGACTGCTGGGCCAGGGGCGCGTGAGGTTTGCGGGGATGGCGCGTCAGGTGCCGCGCACGGGCGCGCGGGCCATGGTGGCGGTCCGTGTCGGGGCAACGGCCGCGGGCTGGATGCGC
>JAKAUG010000286.1 GCA_021827805.1 Bacillota bacterium
GCCAGTTGTTCACCGTGCCGGCCCACATCTCCTGGGCCACCGTGGAGTTGCTCTGGTGCACGGAGCCGCTGTGGAGTGGGAAGTCGGCGGCGATCGTGAAGCCGACCAGCACACCGGCGTGCGGATTGACGCCCGCGTCCGCCAGCGGAAAGGTCAACTCCGCCAGATAGCCCTTCCCCTGCACAAGGGAGGCCGCGGCCTTGGCTCCGACCCCCGCCGAACCGTTGGTGCCCTGCCCCAGGGCCCCGGCGGAGGTGACCCCGAGCTGCATGTCGTGGGCGCTGTATTGAGTCTTCTCATCGTTGGGCCCCAGATAGATCTCCACGGCGTCGCAGTCGTACCACTTCTTGGGATCATAGCAGTTCAGCGGCCAGTGCTGCACGCTCGCCAACACATAGAGATCCTGGCCGGCCCAGGCCGTCTTGAAGGAGGCGCTGGCCCCGCTGGGAAGCTGTCCGATGACCGTTTGAAAAAGTGGAGTGGGGGCGATGTCCGCCCAGCAGGCGGCCGTCGGTGTCGCGACGCCGGCGGCGGGCTCCGCGGGCGCGGACACCATGACCTGGGTGCCGGCCTGGCCCTTCACGCAGGCCAACGTGCTGGCGGCGCCTCCGCCCCCCGTCTTCGCCCCGCTGCCGCTGCTCGCAGAGGACGCGGCGCTGGAGCCTGGGCGGCTGCTCTGGGCCGCGCTGGAACACGCGGAGAGCGCGAGGGTCAACAGCAGTCCAATCCCTATCGCCACGGGCTTGGGGAACGGCAGACTGCCCACGCGAATCATCCCTTCTTGGCGCCGACGAACGGATACAGGTCATCGTTCGCCGCAGGCTCCGCGGGCCCTGCCAGGCCTCGACGAAAGCGCTTGGGTGAGGCGATTCGTTCTGTGCGGCGAGGGCAACGGGGGGCGATCCCCCGGTTCAGGTCTCAAGCACCAGCGACACCTCTGCCACCCTGCCGTCAACGATGCGGAAGGCCCGCAGGACGGGCGCCCCTGGTCGGAGCAGCGATGCGATGAGGTAAAGGCTTTCGGGATAGGCCGCGCCCTCGACATCACTCGACGAAGGCCTGGCCGGCGAGCGCGGATGGGAATGGTAGATGCCCCAGAGCGTCTCGCCAGCGTCCTCGAGCGCCATGGTCAGTTGGAGGAGCTCACGGCGGTCGGGCTCAAACCAGTCCAGCCGGCCGGCGGCGTTCCGCAGCGGATGGTAGCGCAGGGGACATCCCTGGGCGTCGCCGACCACCACACCGCATGCTTCGTAAGGCGCCTCCCGCGCGGCCTGCTCCAGCATCGGCCGCCAGATCCTTGCGGACAGAACCCGGGCCTCCTCGGGCAAGACAGCAACACCTCCTGGGCCACGAGGCCGGGCTTGGGCCGCCGCCAGCCCCCTACAGTCCCCGCATCGGCGCGGCGGGCGTGGAGATCAGGTCCGGGTCCCAGCCCTGCTCGAGCAGCACCTCGCGTGTTTTCCGGATCAGGCGGCGGCGCGCCTCTCCCCGGTCGGGCTGTTCCAATGCGACACCCAACGCGGCCGTCTCCTCACCGCCGAGGCCCGCCTCCTGCCACATCCGACCCAGCGCGGAGACCTCAAGGTCCAGTCCCAGCGCGAGGGTATCGAACCATAATTTGTGCGCCTGCGCCCGGTTCACAGCATCGCCCCCTCCAAGCTGGGGCCATTGTACTGCGTGCCAGCACCCGGAAGAGCGTGGATTGACGGGCCTGGAAAGCAGCGACTACCATGGGGGCACGATCAAAGGGGGGACAACCCGGATGAGCGCCCACGCGGAGCTGGCCGTGAGGCGACGCCGTCGGCGGGCCGCTCCTCGGCGCCCCGGGGTTCGGGTCTGATGCGTGGTCACATCTACCTGCTGGTTGGTCCCAGCGGCGGCGGCAAGACCACACTGATCCGCCAAGTAACCCAGGGCAGCGATCCGGCGTTCGCCTTCATCCCGTCCACGACAAGCCGCGCCCCGCGGCCGGGAGAGACCGCAAAGGTCGACTACCACTTCGTCGACGAGGAGGAGTTCTCCGCACGCCTCGCGGCGGGGGAATTCCTGGAATGGCAGCGGGTTCATGGGTACCGGTACGGTTCCAGCAGAGACCGCCTGGAGGCTGCGGTGAGGACCGGACAGCGCGGCATCACCTCCGCCGACATCCTGGGGGCCTTCAAGATCCAGGCCGCCATGCCGACGGATGTGACGACGGTCTTCGTCAGCCCCACCCAGCTGGAAACCCTGCGGGGGCGCATCTGCGGGCGCGCCCCCACCAGCGCGGCCGAACTCGAACGCCGCCTGGCGCGCGTCGAGATGGAGATGCAACTCGCGCACGCGTGCGACGAGCTCGTCCTCAACGACGACCTGGCCCGGGCCTGCGCGGACCTCGAGGCGGTGGCACGGGATGAGGAGCGCTCGCAGGCGCGGCGCCGGCATTTCGGTCGGCGGCCGGTCATACGGGTCGTGGAGGTCCAGAGCCCACCGCGCCCGGGGTGCGGCACACGCTTCTGCGTCTCGGAGTGCGAGACGCCCCGGCAGGCCGCGGAGCGAGTCCTGCACCAGTGGTGGTGGGAGTGCCATCCGGCCGCCATCCGTTTTCAGTTGCCGCGGAGCATCCTACGGCCAGCGGGGACGTGCGTCGAACAGACAGCGGAGGCCACCCTGGAGATCTGCCGCTGGGACGCGATGTTCCCAGAAGCGCCGCTGGACTCCCCACCGTCATCACAGGGGGGATAGGTACCATGGCGGATCCGGAGGCGTTCCGGCGGGTTCAGCAGCGGCTGCGATCCGGGGCGGAGGAAGGGCTGGCGGGACTCAAGGAGTTCCTGCGGCTGCCCACGATCAGCACTCTGCCGGAGTTCGCGGCCGACCTGCGGCGCGGCGCGCAGTGGTTGGCGGCACGCATGCAGGCCGCTGGGCTGGAAGAGGTGCGCCTCCTCGAAACCGGCGGCCACCCCACGGTTTATGGGCACTGGCTGCACGCCCCCGGACGCCCCACGGTGCTGGTCTACGGACATTATGACGTTCAGCCCGCGGATCCCCTGGACCTGTGGACCACGCCACCCTTCAGCCCGGAGGTGCGCGACGGCCGCATCTATGCCCGGGGCGCCGCCGACGACAAGGGGCAGGTCTGGATGCACCTGCAGGCCGTCCATGCACTGCTGGAGACCTTCGGCCGGCTGCCGTGCAACCTCAAGTTCCTGGTTGAGGGAGAGGAGGAGGTGGGCTCCGGGGGTGTGATCCGCCTGGTGGCCCAGGAGCGCCAGCGCTTGGCCGCGGACCTGGTCGTCGTCTCGGACACGGCCTTTTTCGCTCCGGGTCTGCCCTCGCTCTCCCTCGGCCTGCGCGGGTTGTGCAGTCTCGAGGTGGAGGTGCGCGGGCCAACGCGCGATCTGCACTCCGGGGAGTATGGGGGGGCCGTCGCCAACCCGCTGCACGCGCTGGCAGAGCTCGTCGCCGGGCTCCACGATGCCCGCGGCCGGGTGACGGTGCCCGGCTTCTACGACCACGTGCGCCCGCTGAGAGCGGACGAGCGGGCGGCCATGGCCGCCCTGCCTTTCGACGACGCCCAGTGGCTCGCGGCGGTTGGCCTGGAAAGCGGCTGGGGCGAGGAGGGGTTCTCAAGCCTGGAGCGCACATGGGCCCGCCCCACCCTGGAGATCAACGGCATGTGGGGCGGCTTCCAGGGCGCGGGCGGCAAGACGGTCATCGCCGCCACGGCCCATGCCAAGATCACCTGCCGCCTGGTGCCCGACCAGCAACCCCGCGCCGTTTTGCGCGCGGTGCGGGAACACCTCCAGGCGCACTGCCCGCCGGGAGTACACATCTCGGTGCGGGAGGGTGAGGGTTCCCCCGCCTCGCTGGTCTCGGTGGAATCCCCCATGGTCACCGCCGCGGCGGACGCCCTGGAGTTGGCGTTCGGCCGCCGACCGGTGTTCGTCCGCACCGGAGGGTCCATCGGGGTGGTGCCCGCCTTCCGCGAGGCCCTGGGAGCACCGGTGGTGCTGATGGGCTTCGGTTTGCCGGAGGACCGCATCCACGCACCGGACGAGAGCCTCGACCTGGACAACTTCCGGCGCGGTCAGGAAGCGATCGCGGCTTACTGGCTCGGTCTCGGTTAGCCGGTTCTGCGTCTCATGGCATTTCGTTTCCTCGCGCCGACATGGCGCTGGTTGCCTGGTGCAGCCCTTCCTGTTTCCCAGGAGCCGGTTGCACCAGGCCGTTCTCCTGGTCAGAGCCTTCTCCATCCACAGGCGTTTCGCGTCTCCGGGGAACTCCCGGCGACAGTGAATGGTGCGTCTGTGCTCGTACGTGCCGGGCGCCTGTCCCCGGCACGGCCGCCAAAGCACAGGTATTCACGCGGCAAGGGGCAGGCCTGGGTTTCGCCAGCCGACAGGATCCGTTTACCACCCCACGCCAGGGTTAAGGACCAGAAATCCGCGGCAGTTGCCTACCCTTCAGCCGGCCCCAAAGACAAAGCGAA
>JAKAUG010000481.1 GCA_021827805.1 Bacillota bacterium
GAAGCAGGAACCTCTGAGTCGGAAACCAGCGCCCAAAAGGACGCGAGGAAACAAGAGACGACGAAGAGGAGAACGGTGGGCGGAGCGAGACCGGGCCAGATCACCGCGCCCCGCGGCCGGCGAGCGAGCAGCCCGGGCGCCAGGGAGGACACACAGGGCAGGGGGCGCTCCGCCCTCCTGCCCCCCGCGGTTCCGCCGCACGCGTGAGTTCGCCAGGCAGGCGGCATCAGGCCCGCGAGGGGCCGGGGGCCCGGTGGACCGGAGGATGTCGGCGCCCACCGGCTAGCCGAGATTCCCCTGCCAGCCCCCGGTCACGGCGAGCACCGCCCCGTTGATGAACGAGCTCTCCCGCCTGCAGAGAAAGAGGATCGCATCCACCACATCCTGGCTGGTACCCGGCCGCCCCACCGGACTGCTCTTGTCCCGGCGCTGCTCGGCCTCGGCGCGCGAGAGTTCCCGGTCCTCCACGATGCCCGGCGACACCACGTTGAACGTGATGCCCCCACTGGACTCCTCCAGGGCAAAGGTCCGCGTCAGGGAGACCACGGCGGCCTTGCCGGCCAGATGGGGCCCCTCGCGGAGGCCACCCAGGGCGGCATCCGCGCCCGCCGCCCCCAGGTTCACCACCCTCCCCCACCCCGCCGCCCGCATGTGAGGCAGGGCGGTCATCGTGGCATGGAAGGTGGCGCCCACGGTGCCCGCCAGGATGCGCTCGAACTCCTCGATACTGTGCTGGCGCAGGCGCTTGTACGCGAACTCGCCCACGTTGTTCACCAGGATCTCGAGCCCGCCGAGCCCGGCAGCCGCGCGCTCGACCAGCCCACGGCACTCCGCCGGCACCGCGCAGTCCGCCCCGAGGGCCAGCGCCTGCACCCCGAACCCCCGCGCCTCGGCCGCCGCGGCCTCGGCGGCCTCCCGCTGGTGGTGAAAGTTGAAAACGACATGCACGCCCAGCGCGGCCAGGCCGAGGGCGATGTGCCGTCCGATCCCGCCCGAGCTTCCGGTGACGAGGGCACGGCAGCCAGCCAGCCCCCGGCCCCCCGACGCGCTCCGCTGCCCGGTTCCGCCCTGCTTTGTGGCCAAGCTGCTCACCTCGTGGCCTGTTGTACCCAGGGGACCCGCCTGATGCCGCCCCCGCGGCGGGCGTCAGCCCTCAGCGGGGTATGGAAGCGCGGCCTGGCGGCGAGAGGTGCTGGGTTCCGGCCAGCCGCGTTCCCCTGGGCCTGCCAAGAGCAGGGGCGGCCATTGAGGATCATCCCCGAGCCGCCCCTGGCTGGCATTCCACAGGCATCGGACCGCCCGTAAACAGCGAGACGCGGACCGCGCGTTCAGGCCCGATGCCACGTCGCTCGCCTACAGCACGACCCGGTAGCCCATCAGGCCCGCATCTTCCATGAGCCTCCGCATCTGTCGTTCCAGGTTTCCCGCCTCAGTCTGCTTCCGCCTACGGACCTGGGTGTGGACCGCGGCCGTCCTCTCCCCACAGAGCCAGTCCGCCCATGCGTACCGACGCTGCCCGCCTGGGAATCGCGTGAATGGCCGCAGCCGACCTTCTTGATCCCACCGGCGCAACGTCCCCACGTGAACCCTCAGCGCCCGGGCAACATCTGAGGGGCGGAGATCCGCCAACCCGTGACACCTTTGCCTACCCATCTTGTCAGCGCGGTCTGTGCTGTGTTTCTGGTAGCCGCTTCAACCTCCCGCGCGTCAGGCCCAGGGACCCAGCGGCCAGCAGCAGCATCCCGACCGCCAACGGCAGCGGGCCAGAACCGGTTTGAGGCAGGCTGCCGCTCGACGCCGAGGTGGTCGGCTGCGCGGAGGCGGGGGCAGCGGCCGAGGCGGAACCGGCCACGGTGAAGTCGCGGAAGCCGAACTCTGTGGGCGGGTTCTTGCCGCCCCCCTGGTTGGCGTTCAGGCCAATCGCGGTCGGCGAAAAGCCGGGCATGGCCTGCGAGTTCGTCTCCACCCAGTTCTTGCCGTCCGTGCTGTAGTACCCGGTATATACGTCACCGTTCTTGGTCATGCGCAGCCAGAGGGGATCGTCGCTGTTGTTGCAGACCACCGCGGACGCCGTCGTTGGGACCGGAGGCTGGGTGAGGGTTCCTCCCGACAGCCAGTTCAACTCCAGGGTGCAGTTGGGCGGCTGCCTCAGGACGCGCACCCAGGACCCAGTGCCCGCCCAGGCATAGATGCCCCCCTGGACGAAGTTCGGCAGCGTGCCCGCCGGACCGAACTTCTTGCCGAAGAAGGAGGTCTCCACGCTCACGGTCCAGTTGGCACTGGCGGAGACCGGCTGCAGCACCATGTTGTGCAGCGTCGTGGCAAACGAGGCATTGGGCGCGTACTCGGTGCCGATCGTCATCCATCCGGGGTTGTTGGTCATCGAGAGCTGCGTGTCCTGGCCGATCACACTGGTCCAAATCTTTGTGTTCAGGGTGCTGTGGGCCAGGGTGCTGGATTGCGGCCCGCTGGCCGCCAAGGCGGGCGTCCCAAGCAGGAGGATCCCTGCCGCCAGGCAGACCCCGGACCAGAGACGCGGAACCCGAGTGCGTCGCATTCCGTCCCATCTCCCTCGCGCGTCGTCGAGCACCCCATACGCTGCCAGCCGTCCATCCCCTGCCAACACCCGGAACCGGTGATGGTCAGCGCCTCGTTCCTGGAACCGGGGACGCCGCAGCGTGACCGGCGTCGCGGCGCGCGCGTGGCGAGCGGCGCCCCGGCGGCCCAGGGCGGCGCGCGGATGACCCCGCCCAGGCGCGCATACAGATCGTCTGCCGGGCTGGAGCATCGAGGAGGTCGAAGCGGTCACACAGACATGGCGCAGGTCAGGACGCCCTGCGGTCGGCCCTGGCGACCGAGACGGACCAGGGGAAGCGGCTCGCCAAGGCGGGAAAGGGCTCTCCGCCGGATGGGCGGGCCGGACCAGTGCAGCCAGCCGCAGGCGGATCGGGACCATGCCGCGGGACGAACCGCTGCTCGGGCGCGACGGCAGCGGGTGGAGGGTGCTGGTCGCGCCACGCGGCAGGGACTGGATCCGCTGGCCGGGGCGCGGTGAGCGCGATGGCCGTGGGTGGCCCTGGTGAGGCAGCGCTCGCTCTTGGGAAGGGCGCTGTTCGCGGCGTCGGCGGAAACCCCGTAGGGGCGGCCGACCAGGCCGCCGAGGACCCAACGAGGACCACGCGGGATCGGGACCATGCCGCCAGGGTCGCGCATCCGCGCTCGGATCAGGGTGGGAGTCCCGACGTGTGCGGCACGCGCTGCCGCGCACGCCCAAGTTCGCCTGTCGCCGATGCCCCGCGAGGGGCAAATCTCAGGCCGAAAGGGGCGAAAACCTGGTCGGGCGGACGGTGTGGAAGGCCGAGAGATCGGTTTGTACACATTTTTCTGACCAGGTTGTCCGTCTTGAACCGGGACCAAGTCACGCTCGCCATCTCGCCAACCCTCGCCGTGGATCTGCTGCCCGAGGGCGCAGACACGGAAACCCACGCCCAACTGCGCCAGCTGGCCCGCGGCCTGCGCGCCGAGTTGCGCGGGAGGGGGGTGCGGGTCCGGGTCTCCGGGGACACCGACGCCGACCAGACATCGGCGTCGACCGGACGCATCGTGCTCACCCTGCGCGCGGGGACGTATCCGGGCGCTCCCCACCGTCCCGCGGTGCTGCATGCGCAAGTGCCCGCCGCATCCAGCCGTGAGCTGGCGGCGCGGATCAGCGCGCGGCTGGCCATGGCGACAGGACAGGTCTGGCCAGCCCTGCCCCTGCCAGGAGCCCTCTCCGTCACACGCGGCAAGCCTGCCGCCGCGGCCCTGCTCTATCTGGGTGACCCGCCGGCATGGCTGGCGTCGAAGGTCGAGAGGCTGGCGCCGGTGCTGGCCGAGGCCCTGCGGGAAGCACTCTCGGGGCTGGGCACAACAGCGGAACCCCCTGGGGAAGGTGCCCCAGAGGCCCTGTCTCCCGCGGCCACCGGCAGCGGGCCCGTGATCACGTCAGGGCAACCGAGCCCGGAGAACCCGCCCGCGCACGAGGCGGACGAGAGCGCTCCAGTCCCCGCGGCGCACCGAGCGCTGCCCAACGACGTGCCGGAACCCGGGGCCGCTCCGGAGCCTCCCACCCCTTCCGAGCCCGCACCGGCAGAGACCACGACAACGGCGGCCGAGGCCTCCCCCGCGCCCGTGCTCCAGGAGGCGCCGCCCGAGGTCGACCCGGCCCCGGCAGGCGACGCCCCACCAGGCGACGCGGACACCCGCGGCGGTCCCGTCGGTGCGCTGGAGGGGCAGCCCCAGGCCCCGGACCCGCGAACCGCGGACCACTCGGCGCCCCTGGCGGCCGGAACGGAACGGACGCCAGAGTCCCCGGCCGCTCTCGAGCCCGCCACGGTGGAGACCACGACAACGGCCGAGGCATCCCCCGAGTCCGTGCTCCAGGACGCGCCGCCTGAGGTCGACCAGACCCCACCAGGCGACG
>JAKAUG010000025.1 GCA_021827805.1 Bacillota bacterium
CCGGTAGTCCGTGAAGCGCGGGAGCTGCGCCAACTGCGGCAATCGGTTGCCCGTGTCGGTCAGGGCCTGTTCGCTCGCGTCGCACAGGGCCACGATCTCGGCCTCAGGGTCCCGCAGGATGGCCTGCATGTGGCCCCGGGCATTCCCCCCGGTTCCGATGAACGCCAACCGCACCTTGCGTCCGGACACAAGCGCGTGCATTGGACCGCCCTCCTCAAAAAAACCGTAGCTTCGCCCACGTGCACCGCACTCCTGCGTGCTCAGCACCGTTCCGTCGCTGAGGAATCCTTGGTTTCGAAGTAACGGCGGACCAGCACTGTCTGATCCTCCTGACCTTCGCCGCGCGCCAGACGCTCTCGGAAAAGCTCGGCCACCTCGCTGGCCACAGGCAGCGCCGCCCGCAGGGCGCGCGCGGACTGCAGCGCGAGGTCCAGGTCCTTGAGCCGGTTGCTCAGGCTGAAACCCGGCTGGAAATCATCCCGGGCCAGGCGATCCGCCAGCAATTGCAGGGAGACCGAGTTGGCGCTTCCCGCTCCCAGAACCTCGATCATCGTTCCCAGGCTCACACCCCCCAGCCGTCCGAGCCACAGGCCCTCGGCGGCCCCCGCCAGCGCGATGGCGCCGATGAGGTTGTTGATCAGCTTCACCAATTGTCCCTGGCCGCTGGGGCCCACGTGCACCACCTTGCGACCGATGGCGGTCAGGTAGGGACCCAGGTGCTCAAGTGCCGCCTCAGACCCCCCGACCATGATCGTCAGGGTGCCCTCAGCGGCCCCCCTGTCACCGCCGGTGACGGGGGCATCCACCCATTCCGCCCCCGCTTCGACGGCCCGTGCCGCCAAACGTCGCGTGTGTTCTGGGGAGATCGTGCTGTGGTCCACGATCAGCTGGCCCGGAGCGCTGCCGGACAGGACCCCCTCGCTGCCGAGTGCCACCTCTTCCACGGCCTGGTCGTCCGTCACGCACATGCCCACCACCTCGGCCCCGCGGGCTGCCTCCGCCGCCGTGCTGGCCACCCGGGCTCCCAGGGCGGCCAGTGCATTGGCACGTTCAGGGGTCCGGTTGTAGACGGTCAGCTGGTGCCCTGCCCTGATCAGGTTGGCGGCCATGCCCCGCCCCATCAGACCCAGGCCCACAAATGCCACGCGCAAGAGTCCCCACTCCCCTCGGGGCAGCCAGGCGACTGCCGCATCTGGCTTCTGGGTCACGCCGGCCGAGCCCTCTCTGATACCCAGCCGCGGGTCCCGCCCCGCGGCTGGGCGCAGGGCCCGCCTCCGGCCGGCGCGAACCAGGGACTCAGGCACGGCCGTCGGGCGCACGCGTTCTGCTACCATGAACGGGAACGCTGTTCCAGCGGGCCGGCGGATTCGGCGAGCCGGGTTCTGCCTGGGGGTCCTCTGGTCCCAATCCTTTGCGCGGAGGCGGTGTCCGGTGGCTGAGTTGAGATTGGGGCTGGTCGGTGCGGGCGACGGTGCCCAGACGTTGGCCGACGCCCTCGGGGCCTGCGAGCATGTGCGGGCGACCGCGGTCTGTGATCCGAACACATCCTCGGCCGAGCGCCTGGCCGCCGTGCTCGGCATCCCGGCGCTCGAGACGCCGGACGAGCTGCTGGCGCGTGCAGACGTGGACGCGGTGGTGGTCGCTGTGCCCACCTTCCTGACCGGGATGCTCGCCCAGGCCGGAGCCCGCGCCGGCAAGCACGTGCTCATGCTGCCGCCCGGGGCCACCGGTCCCGAAGAAGCCCTGCACGCCCTCAAGGCCGCGCAGGCCGCGGGCATGCACCTGTGCACGCTGCTGGCCGAGCGTTACGCCGCTCCCTGGCGGGTCCTGCGCGAGGTGGTCGCATCCGGGGCTCTCGGCGACGTGCGCTCCCTGCACCTTGGAGTGACGGTCGCCCGCGACGCCGGCTGGTGGCTGGCCGGCAGCGGGCCTGAGGGCTGGCGCGGCCGCCGGCTGCAGGCCGGGGGAGGGGTGCTGCTCGGTGAGGCCCTACCCCTGCTGGACGCCGCCGCCTGGGCCACGGGGTTGGTGGCCGAGCGCGTGAGCGCCGAGCACGGTGCAGCCGTGCCCGACGTGGAGGTGGAGGACCTCGGGGGGATGCTCATCGCCTACCGGGGTGGAGCGCTGGGGACCATCCATGTGGCGTGGGCCGCCCCCGGGGGTGCTGGCCCGATGGGAGAGGGCGGGCAGAGGGTCCTGGGGACCAGGGGACAGGCCGTGGTGCTGCGGGACGGCCTCTGGCTGTTCTCAGCGGATGGCTGGGGAGACCGGGTGCCCCCCGGGCAATGGACCCAGGTACCCACGCCCCAGCGTGCGCCCGCACAGGCCCTCTTCCTGGACGCCTTCGCGCAGGCGCTCCAGGCCGGACAGGATCCCCCCGTGGCTGACGAGGCCGGGTTGGAGGCTCTGAAGGTTATCGGTGCTGGTTATCAGTCGCGGCGGCTGGGGCGGGCCATCCGACTCGACGAGGTGCTGCAGAAGGTGGTCATGGCCACCTGGACGACGATCGGCTGAAGGTGTTGGTCTTCTGCCCGCGCTCTGGAGTGGACGGATGAGGGTTGGTCCGTTCGCCTCCAATGGCTGGCGGACGGCGGGAGGTGGTCGCGGCAGAGGCCGGTGTGTTCGGCAAACCGGGGCCATCCCTGTTCGTGCCGCCTGCGCCGCGGGCTGACCGCCGCGGCGGGGTCCGTTTCCGGTACCGGTCCGTCGTGGCCACGGTGAGGAGTGCGCCTGACAGGCAAGAGCCATCAGGCGCACTCCTCATCGCGGCGCCCAATGCCCATCCGTTGCCGGAGCCTTTCGGCCACGGACGCAAGGTCTGCACTCGTTCGTTGATCAGCCCGGGGTCTGCACCGTCTCCAGGAAGCCCTCCCGGCTCGCGGCTGCGCGCTGGGACGCATGTTGACGCGGTCGCCTTCGTGCCCCCACCGTACTGTTGCCGCTGGGGTGGGGGCACGAAGGAGTGAGGGCACCGCGCGGCGCCGACAGCGAACGGTGGGCAAACCCCCGGTGGGCGGCTGGGGAAGCGGCCGCTGGGAAAGATGGTGAGCGGCGGGGTCGCCGGCACGGGCGACGGCGAGAGCCAGCCGGACGATGGAGGGGCCGGCGACCAGGTGGTCACCATGGTCACCGCGAGCACAAGGCCAACGTCGGCATGTCCCCCTCGGTCCGGAGCGTGTGCCCACGGGAGGTCATGGCGTGGACACCGTGGGATCCCCCTTCTGGCCCCTGCTATGAGGTCTCCTCGGGTGCCGGCACGTGGCGGAAGGCGTAGTAATAGGCGACCAGATTGGCGGCCATGAAGAGCGCTGCGCCATACAGCGGGGCATCCAGGAAGGACTCCATGGCGAGGCCGCCGAGGGCAGGGGTGATGGCAGATGTGACCTGGGAAGGGAGCGAGCTGACCGCCGCCACCAGGCCCCGCCTGCCCTCCTCGGCGATGCCCATGACATAGGACTGCCGGGCCGCCAGGCTGACGGAGTTGGCCGCCATGCGCAGGGCGAATACCAGGCCCGCGAGCGCGAAGGTGGGCATGAGCGCCATGGCCGGGAGGAGCACAACGGAGATGCCGCGCGTCACCACGACAGCCCGCACTGAGCCCAGGCGCTGGACCACACGGGCGGCTCCCAGATAGGGAACGGCGGTCACCAGGTTGACCAGGGTGTACAGGATTCCCACCAGGCCGGGACCGGCCCCGTAGCGCACGTGGAACCAGTAGGTGAGCAGGGGGCCGAGAAACCCGAAGCCCAGACCGTTCAAGGCGTTGGTGAATCCCAATCGGCCGATCAGTTGGCGGGTGGACAGTCCTCCGCTGGGCGCGGATGGGGTCGCGGCCCGCTGGGGTTCGCGCAATGGCAGGCTGACCAGGACGATACCAACGCCCATCGCCGCACCCGCCAGGAAGAGCACATGA
This sequence comes from Bacillota bacterium, assembly GCA_021827805.1. Classification (GTDB taxonomy): domain Bacteria; phylum Bacillota; class Sulfobacillia; order RBS10-35; family JAJYVN01; genus JAJZWQ01. The sequence goes on from JAKAUG010000025.1 coordinate 3,914, forward strand.
TAGGCGGAGGTCCAGGACCAGCCTGCGCGATGCAGGGCGGCGGGCACGGCGGCCACCAGCGAGCCCAGGACCGCGGCCAGCACGCCCACGAAGCCCAGGCGGCCAAAGGCGGCAGTGCGTTTGCTCGAGGGTACCGATGCGGCCAACAGGGGTTGCTCTGCCGGGAACACGGGGCCCCAGGAGCCTCCGCTGCCCGCCCCGCCTCCGCGGCCCACCCCGCCCAGCCCGCTGGCCAGGGTGATGACCGCAAGATTGGTGGTGCCCGCCATGAGCAGGGCGCCCACCGCCCCCAGACCTCCCAGGATGAGGAGCATCGGGCGCCGCCCGAAGCGGTCTCCTCCCAGACCCACGAACAGGACGAGCAGGGCGGTGGCGACGGTGCCCAGGGTCAGCACCACGCCGATGGTGGCGGCGTGGTAGTCCAGACCCGCGAGATAGAGGGGGAAGGCCACCGTCAAAAAGGCCGTGGAGAAACTGCGCAGGGCCCGCCCCGCATAGAGCCATCTGAGATTGGCTTGCAATGGCGGCTCAAGGGCGGTCTTGCCGTG
>JAKAUG010000267.1 GCA_021827805.1 Bacillota bacterium
CGATCTCCTTTCTCTGGCCATATCTCTTCAACGCCAGTCCCCTGCTCCCCGACGTTACGCCCGCGGCCTGGACCGTGTGCCTGTTGGCCGCGGGCCTCGGGCTGGCGGTCCTGCTGCGCAGCACCTGGACCGCTCTCTGGCAGTCGCTGCGCCACCCGGTCACGGACCCGGACGCGCTCGGCGAGCCAACGGCACCCCCGGACTGGGTGGCGCTGGTGGCGGCCATCGTGCCGTGCCTGCTCCTGCAGTGGCGCCTGGGACCGGTCGGGCAGCGCTATGAGGCCGCGGCCACCGTGGGCATCTTCCTGGCCCTGACGGGACGCATCCTGCTGTGGGGCGAGTCACGGGCCCTGCGAGGGCTGGGGAGATCCCCGCAGGTTCCTCCGTGGCTGGCCTTGATCGCCGGCCTGCTGGCCGGTTTCGGTGCCCTGCCCGGGCTTTCCGCGCTGGCGATCCTCATCGCGGCCGGCCTCTACGGCAGGGTGTCAGGGGAAGGCGCCGCGCGCTTCGGCCTGATGGTGATCACCGTCGTGCTGCTGCTGCAGGGCCTCGTCGGCCTGCCCGGCGCCCTCGGTTCCCTCCCCGCCGAGCTCCTGCCGCTGGTCGTGGGGGCGCTCCTTGGCGCCATGGCGGGGGGCTGGCTGTTGCTGGCATCGATGCGCCTGCTTCGGCGCCGCGCCCTGCCGGTGATCGCCTCCTACTGCACCGCGATGGCCGGCTTTCTGCTCCTATTCGGGGTGTTCACCAGGTGATCAGCGCACCCGCGAGACTCGCGCGTCCCGTTGCCTGGGCCGGCCGCACGGCCGCGCGCTGGGCACAGGCCCTGCTCGCCTGGATGGATCGGCTCCTGCGCGAACTGGCCGAGCATCCCGTGCGCACCGTCTGGACCCTGGTGGTCAGCATGGCGCTGTTCTCGGCCGTTTGGCCCGTCGTGCACGACTCCCGGGGCTGGTGGCTGCACGCCATGCACTGGGGGTTCCTCGTCAACCGCCAGAACGACTACGGCGAGGGCCCGCTCTTCAACCAGCAGGTGATCATGTATCACCTCCTCTTCGACCACGGCAACCCGCTCTACAGGGGCCAGAACATCTACCAACTGGGCGAGCGCCCGCCGTTCATCGTGGGCAACTATCCGCCCGTCTTCCAACTGGTCACCGCCCTGTTCATGCGCGTCTACGGCCTGACGTTCACCGCCGGGCGCCTGGTGTCCAGCCTCTCAATCATGGGCGCCGCCATTCTGATCGCGCTGATCGTATGGAAGGGTACCGGGCAGATCCTCCCTGGCATCTTCGGCGGCGGCGTCCTGATCACGATGAACCTCGGGATCTGGAGCTGGGGCCCATACAACCGCGTTGACTCGCTGGCCCTGTTCTGGTCCATGCTCACGATCTTTCTGGTGCTGCGCTATGCGGGCACGCGCAAGGTCTGGTGGGCCGTGCCCATCGCCATCTTCACGCTCTACACGCGCCAATCGATGGTGGACGGCGTCTTTGCGGCCTTCTGCTACCTGGTCGTGCGCGACTGGCGCCGTGCCATCTGGGTGGGCCTCGCCACCCTGGCCGGGATCCTCGGGGTCTTCGTCTTTCTGCAGGTCTGGACCCACGGGGCCTTCTACCTGAACACCGTGGTGGACAACGAGAACGCCTTCAACTGGGGCACCACCATGAGCAACTGGCACCAATTCATCAGCAGCGAGGGCCGCTTCGCCTTCCCGCTGGCGGTGGCCGGGGCCGCGGCGGGCCTGTTCGGCACCGGCTCCGTCCTCTGGCCTGTCTGGCTCGCGGGCTCCGTGTTCGTCTTCGCCACGATCGGCAAGACGGGGGCGGCCAGCAACTACTTCTTCACGCTGGAGGCGGCCACCGCCGCCATGGCCGGGGTCTTCGTCGGACGCTTCCGCACCTGGTTCCGCCGCGCGCCCTTCCCGCTCTGGCCGCTGGAACTGGTGCTGCCAGCCATGCTCTTCTTCTACGTGCACGGCACCCAGCCGGCCTGGCTGCCCTCGCGGCTCCCGCTCGTGCAACGGGCCATGGCCCTGGTGGGGCCGTACAAGCTCAGCTTCTCGAACGCGGCGGCCCGCTCGGGCGCCAGCTTCTCGCCGTCCTGGGTGCGGCCGGAGGACGCCCCGATGGTGGACTACCTGAAGTCCGTGCAGGGGCCGGTCATGGCGATCGACTTCCCGCACGGCGTCTCCGTGCAGGCCGGGCACCAGATGCAATGGCAGCCCTTCGAGTTCGACGTGGCCCAGCAGGATGGTACCTGGAACCCCGCACCCTTCGTGGCGGCCATCCGCGACCACTACTACGCCGTCATCTACACCAAGGGTGGCATCGGTGGCGGACCGGTTGCGGCGGCCATCGCGAGCAACTACCACGAGGCACGGAACATCAGCGGCTACCAGATCCTGCTGCGCGACAGCCCGCCCACGGTCGCGCCGCCCACGATCCCCGAGCCCGTGCCGCATCCGCTGCCCGCTCTCGGACGCTACCTCGAGCACCTGCCGCACGCGCTCTGGCTCGGTCTGCGCCGGCATCTCGTTCCGGCGCACATGCGGAGCGTGGGCGCTTTCACCGAGATCAACATCGTCAGCAAACTGAACCTGATCGGCGTCGAAAACCCCGGGCAACCGGCCGCCAACCCGCAGGGTTTTGACAGCGGCGGCAACTTTCTGTCCACGGTGGACGACTTTCCGCCCCCGGGGACCTTCATGGTGCAGGCCCAGGGCCAGCGTGTGCCCTTCTACGTCCCGCAGGCCGGCAGCGCCATCCGCTCCATCCTGGAACTCACCGGCCCGACGACGATCGCCGTGCCTCCCGGACGGTACAGCGCCGTGTGGCTCCTGGAGGCGGCCGTGGACCTCACCCAGCGCGCGGCGGTAACCCTCAACTACCAGGGCGCGATCCCCTGGAACGAGACCATCGCCTTCAGCGATTGGTGCGCACCGCCGGGCCCCACGGAGACGATCGCCTTCCGCGGATCGGCGCGACTCGACGCCCAGGGGCAGTCCGAGCCTCCGCCCTGCGGCATGTTCGCCATGCGCCTGGTCACGAACCCCAATGAGGTCCTGACCTCGCTCCAGTTCGGGGTCAACAGCCTGGTCCAGATCGCGGCGGTGACGGTCCAGAAGGCCTGAGCGCCACCCTGGCGCCGGCCGGTTACGCGGGAGGTGTGATGTCCGTGGGGGGCACGTCGGTCGCACGGCAGGTGGGCGTCTGGGCCCGCGGGCGCGTCGATGGATCCGCCCGAGCGGCTCTGGCCTGGGTGGACCGCCGCCTGCGCGAGCTGGCCGAACATCCCGTGCGCACGGTCTGGACCCTGGTCGTCAGCATGGCGCTGTTCTCGGCCGTCTGGCCCGTGGTGCACTACGCCCACGGCTGGTGGCTGCACGGGATGAGCTGGGGGTTCCTCGTCAACCACCAGAACGACTACGGCGAGGGACCGATGTACAACCAGCAGGTGATCATGTACCACACGCTCTTTGACCACGGCAATCCGCTGTACAGGGGCCAGAACATCTACCAACTGGATGAGCATCCGCCCTTCACGGTCGGCAACTATCCGCCCGTGTTCCAGCTGGTGACCGCGCTCTTCATGCGCATCTACGGGCTGACCTTCACCGCGGGGCGGCTCGTCTCGAGCCTCTCCATCATGGGCGCCGCGATCCTGGTCGGGCTCATCGTCTGGCAGGGCACCGGCCAGATCCTGCCCGGCATCTTCGCCGGGGGCCTGCTGACGACGATGAACCTGGGGATCTGGAGCTGGGGCCCCTTCAACCGTGTGGACTCCAACGCCCTGTTCTGGTCGATGCTCACGATCTTTCTGGTGCTGCGCTACGCTGGCACCCGCAAGGTCTGGTGGGCCGTGCCCATCGCCATCTTCACGATCTACACCAGGCAGTCCATGGTGGACGGTGTCTTTGCCGCGTTCTGCTTCCTGGTGGTCCGCGATTGGCGGCGCGCGATCTGGGTGGGCCTCGTCACCCTGGCCGGGATCCTCGGGGTCTTCGTCTTCATGCAGGTCTGGACGCACGGGGCCTTTTACCTGAACACCGTGGTGGACAACGAGAACGCCTTCAACTGGGGCGTCACCATGGGCAACTGGCACCAGTTCATCAGCAGCGAGGGCCGCTTCGCCTTCCCCCTGGCCGTGGCCGGGGCCGCGGCCGGCCTTCTGGGGACGGGCTCGGTGCTCTGGCCGGTGTGGCTGGCGGGGTCCCTGTTCGTCTTCGCCACGATCGGCAAGACGGGGGCGGCCAGCAACTACTTCTTCACCCTGGAGGCGACCACCGCGGCCATGGCCGGGGTCTTCGTCGGACGCTTCCGCACCTGGTTCCGCCGGGCGCCCTTCCCCCTCTGGCCGCTGGAGCTCGTGCTGCCCGCGATGCTCTTCGTCTACGTGCACGGCACCCAGCCGGCCTGGCTGCCGGGTCGGATCCCTCTG
>JAKAUG010000490.1 GCA_021827805.1 Bacillota bacterium
CAGCGCCGCTATCAGCTGCGGGAGCAGATCCGCCTCCTGCGCCGCGAGCTCGGGGAGGACCAGGACGCCGAGGCCGACCAGTGGCGGGCGCGCCTGGAGGCCGCAGATCTCCCGCCGCCCGCGCGCGAGGCGGGCCTGCGCGAGGCCGCGCGCCTGGAGCACATGGTTCCGCTGTCTGCCGAGGCCGGGATCGCCCGGACCTACCTCGATTGGCTGCTGGGTTTGCCCTGGGAGGCCTCGGCGGTGGAGCGCGGCGACCTCGGCGCCGCGCGCGCGGTGCTGGATGCCCACCACCACGGCCTGGACGAGGTCAAGGAGCGCATCCTGGAACACCTGGCGGTGCACCTGCTGCGCCGGGCCAACCGCACCGGCGCGGGGCTCCCACCCCCGGGGACGGCGCTCTGCCTGGCGGGTCCGCCGGGTACGGGGAAGACCTCGCTGGCGCGGGCCATGGCCGAGGCCCTGGGCAGGCCGTTGGCCCGCGTGGCGCTGGGCGGGGTGCGCGACGAGGCCGAGATCTTTGGCCACCGGCGCACCTACGTGGGCGCCCTGCCGGGCCGGATCCTCTCCGCCGTGCGGCGGGCGGGGGTGAACAACCCCGTGCTGCTGCTGGACGAACTGGACAAGCTCGGCGGCGGTGGACGCGGAGACGCCCAGGCCGCCCTGCTGGAGGTCCTGGACCCCGAACAGCAGTCCCAGTTCAGCGACCACTACCTGGAGGTGCCCTTCGACCTGTCCAGGGTGCTCTTTGTGGCCACGGTCAACGAGTTGGAGGGACTGTCCGCCCCGCTGCGCGACCGCCTGGAGGTCGTCGCGGTCCCCGCGTACGCCCTGGATGAGAAGCGGGCCATCGCGCGGCACCATCTGCTGCCACGCCAGACCGCACTCCATGCCCTGCCTCCGGGGGCGCTGACCGTGACCGACGCCGCGCTGGCGCAGCTGATCCGCGAGGTCGGGCCCGAGCCGGGCGTCCGCGCCCTCGAACGGGCCCTGGCGGGGCTCTGCCGGCGTGCCGCCCGCCAGGTGCTGGCCGATCCAGACGCGCGCGTGCACATCACGCGCGCGAGCCTGGTGCACTGGTGGTCCCCGGGTGCGCCAAGGCCCCCGGTCGAGCCCTGAGTTGGGGGCAGGGCCTCTGCTTGGGCATGGCGAAGCGGACACCATGCCCAAGGAGGTACCCCGTCCGCCGCGTGTTCCCGTGCGCCGCATCCTGGAGGTGCTCGCACAGATCTATCCGGACGTGGGCAGCGGCCTGAACTTTTCGACTCCCTTTCAGTGCCTGGTGGCCACCATGCTGTCGGCGCAGTGCACCGACCGCGTCGTCAATCAGGTGACCCCGGCCCTGTTCGCCAAGATGCCCGACGCCCCGACGCTGGCGGCCGCGGAACCCGCCGTGGTGGAGCCCCTGATCCGGCATGTTGGCCTGTACCACACCAAGGCCAAGAACCTGGTGGCTGCCGCGCGGCTGCTGTGTGAGCATCATGGGGGGGAGGTGCCCGCGCGCATGGAGGATCTCCTCGCCCTTCCGGGGGTGGGGCGCAAGACGGCCAACGTCGTGCTGGCCAACGCGTTCGGTCTCCCAGGGCTGGCGGTGGACACCCACGTGCTGCGCGTCTCCAACCGCCTGGGCCTGGCCTCGAGCCGCTCCCCGGAGGTGGTCGAGCGCCAGCTCAAACGCCGCGTACCACGCGCCGAGTGGGGCAGGGAGCACCACCGCCTGATCTGGCACGGGCGGCTGGTCTGCCACGCCCGCAATCCGGAATGCCCCGCCTGCCCGCTTCTGCCGCTCTGCCGCTGGGGAAAGGCGTACGTCAAGACCCAGAGCGCCCGGAGCGGCGCGGCGCCGCCTCGGGGGACCCGTCCCGGAGGGGTGGCCGCGAGGCGGGACGGAATCCAACGCGTTGGTGTACAGTTCGATGTCAAGTCTTGAGACGGGCGGTGGCGGCGTTGCGTGGCGGCAAGGGACGGCGGGGTTTTCCCCAGGTGCGGATTCCGGGACCTCGCCCGTCGGCTGGGCCCTCGCGCGCCACGGGTGACGACGCCGAGCGCCAGGAGCGTCGCTGGCAGGAGGGGTTGCGGGCCTTCGGGCGGGAGGACTGGTCCTCCGCCGTGGCGGCCTGGGCCAACTGCGATCTCCCGCGGGCCGCGGCCGCCAGGGCCGAGGCCCTGTTGCGCCGCGCTCTGGCGACCCATCGGGCCCAGGAGGCCGTGGCCGACCTCCAGGCGGCGGTTGCGCTGCTGCCCGGCGAGGCCCGTCTCGTCTATCATCTGGGGTTGGCCCTGATCCGGGCCGGGCGGCGGGAGGAGGGCTGGCCCCACCTGCGCAGGGCCTGTGCGCTCGAGCCCGAGAATGCGCGTTACCGGGAGACGGCCGAACTGGCCGGCGCCCTCCAGGGCCAGGGCGCGGAGGGGAACTGGCGAGCACAGCTCCTGGTGGAGATGTCCTCGCCGGGGGGCATTGCCCCGCTTCCCACCGGGGCGCCCGCCTGGGTCGCGGGGCTGTTGGCCGCGGCGCGGGATCTGGCGGGCGGCCGCCCTGAGGCGGCCGTCCAGGTCCTGCGGGGGATCCGCGCGGACATTCCCAGCGGTCCATGGGCGGATCTGGCCATCCACTGGGAGGAGTGGGCGAGGGCCCTTGACGGGCGGCCGGAAGGTCCCCTCCTGGTGGTGGACCCGGCGGCGCCCTTTGCCCGCCGGGCGAGGCGGATACGCCGCTGGCTCCTGGGGCTCGGGCTCACCACGGCCCTGCGGGCGGGGGATCTGGAGACCGCGGCCTCGTGCTGGCGGGATCTGGACGCCGACGGGGTCCTGAAGGGCGAGGTGCGGTCCCGTGTGGCGCTGCACCTGGGAGGGCTGTACGCGGCGCATGGCGACTGGGCGCGAGCGCGGGAGCTGTGGCATCTGGGTGCGCGGCACGTTGCGGTGTGGCAACCCCTGGCCCTGGCTGCCGAGCATTTGGATGATCAGGCGGCAGCCCATGCGGCCTGGGAGGAGGTGGCCACCTCGCTGGCACGCGGGGACGCGCTGCCCGGGCTCCCGGCCTCTGCCGCGGTGCTGGAGGCGGTTCGGCGGCACCAGCTGGAGATCGGGTCCGAGGAGGATCTCGCCACCTCCGTACGTCTGCAGGAGGCGGTCGTGCGAGCGGCGGGCGAACGGGCGCAGCCCAAGGACCTGGTGCGGTTGGCGTATCACTACTGGCAGGCGCACATCAACCCGGACCAGTGGTGGGTGCGAGGCCTCACACTGGCCGAGAGGGCCCTTGAGATGGAGCCGAACAGCGTCGATGCCCTCAGGCTGGTGGCGGAGCTGCGGTTTGGTCTCGGGCGGGAGCTGGGCGCCGCCGAGGCGCAGGCCAGACTCTGCGAACTCTGGCCAGGGGAGTCGGAGCACGTCGAACTTCTCACGGAGATGGTGGGAGTGGCCGTTCTCTGGGCTGTGATCTCCGACAGTGCCGAGGAGGCCGAGCCGGCCGTGGAAGCCCTGAGCAGGGCCGCGGAGGCGCTGGAGGAAGGGGACTACGCCAGGGACGGGGCCGAGGTGGTGGGCTCGGTGGCGCGGCGGCTGCTCCCGCTCGCCGCTGGCCAGCGCGTGCGTGCGTTGGGGAAGCGGTGGGACAAGACTCTGGAGGTCCTGCTCGACGATGACGAGGCACCGATGACGGCTCCGGCGCTGCGCGGCCTGCTGGCGCTGATCTTGGGGCGGACGGAAGAGGCCAGCGACTGGTTCGATCACTGCCGAGAGGTGACTCTTGGCAAGGGGCGCAACCCCGGTGTCGTTTATCGGCTGTTCTCCGGGGTGGGCTACGCGCACTGCTGGATCCGGCAGCGGGAGCGGACCGACGCGGACCCGCCGCTGGCAGGGTGCCCGACCCACCCGCGCTGTTCCGAGATGGCCTCCTGGCTGAGTCTGGCTGGGCTCGTGCATCCCGAGGGTGCCGCCACGCCCCCAAGTGGTCTGCGGGCCTGTCCGGAGTTGGATCCGTTCGTCCGCTCGGTCAGCGGCGTCGCCCGGCGGAGCGGCCGCAAACTGGTGCGCGCCATCGATGACTGGAAGGGTGACGACGAACTCGACGACCTCGACGACACGCTCCTGGAGTTCGCGCAGGCGATGGCGCAAGAGTTCGGCCCGAAGGGAGACGGGCGTGGCTGAGAGCCTGGCGTGGCGGATGCAGCACGTGGACCGCGCGCGGTCAGCGGGCTCAGGACGGAGATCTTGACGGGCGTCCCCCATGCCGGGTCCGGCGCCTCGCGGCATGAAATCCCACTGTCGCAGCAGTTCCGCATCTTGTGGTGCCAACGCACCGTCGCTACCATATGTGGTGGCTACGAGGCGTATTTCAGAGGAGTGACCGGGCGACGACCATCGCTGAGTTTGTTCGGCGGCCTCATCGCATGGCGGGTTGCGTTGACGGCGG
>JAKAUG010000431.1 GCA_021827805.1 Bacillota bacterium
TCTGACTTGCCTTCTGACTTGCCTTCTGACGGACAGCCGAACTTTGGCCGCATGCTGGGCGAATTGGCTCCAGGGTCGCTGGTGGTCTTTTTAGGGGACAGCATCACAGAGCAGAACCTGTACACGCTGTATTTCGAGCTCTACGTGCGCTCGCGCTGGCGGGCGCAGCGCCTCCGCTTTGTCAACGTCGGCTGGGGCGGGCATCGCGCCGCCGACGGGCTGGGGCGGCTGGCGCGGGACGTGCTTGCGCGCCAGCCCGCGGTCGTGCTGGTGGCCTTCGGCATGAATGACGGGCAGTATCGGGCCCCGGACCGGTCGGTCGTGCACCAGTACCGCCAGGAGATGCGGGAGATCGTTTCCCGCCTGCGCCAGGTGGGGGCCCAGGTCGTGGTGCTGTCGCCAACCCCCGTGGACACCGACCCGGCACCGCACCTTGGCGTCGCACGGTACAACACCACCCTCGAAGAGCTGGCGGCGGTGGCGGGTGAGGTCGCCAGGGTCGGCGGGGCCCACTTCGTCGATCTCTTTCACCCACTGCTGCGGATCCAGCGGCTGGCCAAGTCGGTGAACCCTCAGTTCACCTTCATCCCCGACGGGGTGCACCCCGATCCCGTCGGGCACCTGGTCATGGCCTACCACCTGCTCAGGGGTCTCGGTCTGGTGTTGCCCGCTGCCAGCGCCACGGTGGACGCCTCAGGCGCCGGGGCGTCCAGATCCCAGGGCTGTACGATCGAGCACCTGCAGGCGTCCCGCTCGGCGGTGCGGTTCACGCTCCTGGCGGATGCCCCCCCCTTTCCCATCCCACCCGAGGCGGCGGCGGCGGAAGCCCTGGTGCCCTGGGGGAGCGAGCTCGGCCACAATCGCGTGGCGGTGGTGGGCCTGGAGCCCGGCCGCTACGGGGTGTATGCCGGACCAGACCCCCTGGGGAACTTCAGCCACATCGAGCTCGGCCAGGGTGTACCGGTCCATGTGCGGGCCGCGGTACGCACGCGCTGGGAGGCCGCGCTCGCCGTGGCCAGGGAACGGTTCGCCGACCACCTCTTTGCCTGGAGGCGGCTCGACCAGGCGCTGGGAGGCGGCGGAACGCCCGAGATCATGGAGGCCTACCAGGCCCTGGACCGCGCGCAGGAGCAGACGCTGGGGGCCCTTCTGCAGCCCGTGGCCCTCCCGCTGGAGGTCGTGCCGGAGGTCGAGCTGCGCTTCGCGGAGTGGGAGGTCGCCGGTCCCTACCCGCTCGAGGGTCGGGACGGCTTTGCCACCCCCTTCCCCCCCGAGGCGGGGGAGCCGGCCCCCTGGGCGCGCACGGCCTCCCCCCGGCCGGAACTGGGGCAGCTGGACTTCGTGCGCCTCTTCGGCCCCGTGACCCAGGCCGTGGCCTATGCCCGCTGCTGGCTCTGGCTGCCTGAGGCCGCCACCCTGCGCCTGAGGCTCGGCTCCGACGACGGCTGGAAGCTCTTCCTGAACGGGCGCCCGGTGGATGGCCGGGACGTCTACCGCGGGGCGGCCCCGGACCAGGACCGCGTGGAGGCCGCGCTGCCCAAGGGCTGGTCGGTCCTCCTTGTGCGGATCAACAACGGTGCCGGGGCCTGGGAGATGTTCTGTCAGGGGTCGGTGACCGGCCTGAAGGGCTGGGCCGCCTCCGAGGTTCTGATCACCGCGCGAGAGCCGGCGGCCGACTGACCCGGCGGTGAGGCCCGGGGCCCACCATCGGTGGCGATACCACCCCTGGCGCCCTGAAGCCGGGAACCACGAGGGGCGGGGAGCTTGCGCCGCCAGCGTGGAGGGGAGCCGCGCGCCTCGGTTGGGGGCAGGCCAGGGATCCCCGGTACCCGCCAGTTGCGTGCAAGCGCCCGCCGAGGGCCTCAGCCGCGCCGCGGCGGCCAGCCGCGACCATGGGTGAGGAGCCAGCTGGAGATCAGTAGGCCCAGCGGAGGGGGGAGGAAGAAGACGGTCAGATCGTGGGGCAGAAGGAGCGCCAGGACCAGGAGGGCACCGGCGGCGACCGCCAGCGGGCCGTAGAAGGCATGCCGCAGGAGCCACCACAGTCCAAGACAGATGGCCGCCGCGGGGAGGGCCACCAGGAGCCCCGCCGCCGCGGAGACGGCCGGGATCGTGAGCAGGTCCTGGCTGTTCAGCGCCACACCCCGCGGGGCGAACGCGGAGGTCACCCCGGCGGCCAAGAGCCATACCAGGGACACCTCGCCGATCAGCCGACCAACGCTTGATCCCAAGAATGGGCACCCGCCCTCAGGTCGTGTAGTCACCGTTGATGTGCACGTACTCCGGTGTCAGGTCGCAGCCCCAGGCGGTTGCCTCGCTCGAGCCGAGGCCGAGATCGATAGCGATGCGGATGCGGCTACCGGCGAGGTAGCGCTCGAGGGGCTCCAGGGCCTGCTCACGGGGTTCGCCGCTGGCGAAGACCTCCAACTCCCCGAACGCGATGCGCAGGAGATCTGGGTCCACCGGCACCGCCGAGCACTTGCCAACGGCCATCGCGACCCGGCCCCAATTGGGATCGGCGCCCCACACCGCGGTCTTGACAAGCGGGGAGTTCACCACCGCCTTCGCGATCTGGCGCGCCGCCTGCCGGTCCGGCGCTCCGCTCACCGCCACCTCGAGGAGCTTGGTCGCACCCTCCCCGTCCCGGGCCACCTCCTGCGCCAGTTCCCGCGCCATCGCGGTCAGGGCCGACCCGAAGGCCACCGGGTCCACGGAACCCCCCTGCCCATTCGCCACAAGGAGCGCCGTATCCGAGGTGCTGGTGTCCGTATCGACGCTGAGCATGTTGAAGGAGACGTCCACGGCGGCCCCGAGGGCCTGACGCAGCTGCTCGGCCGTCAGGGCCGCGTCGGTGAAGAAGAAGGCCAGCATCGTCGCCATGTTGGGCTCGATCATACCGGCACCCTTGCAGCAACCGGCCAGGACGCACGCACCCACGCGCGCGCTGCGCCACTTGGGGCGGGTGTCCGTCGTCAGGATCGCCCGAGCGAACTCCTCAAGCCGCCCAGGCGCCAACTGTCCGCCGATCCCACGCACCCCCTGCCGGATGCGCTCCATCGGCAGAGGCCGCCCGATGACCCCGGTGCTGCAGGGGAAGACCTCCTCGGCGGGCACCCCCACCTCGGCCCCCACCAGACGGCAGATCTCGCGGGTGTCCTCCAGGCCCTGGGCGCCGGTGGCCACGTTGGCATTCTTGCTATTGACGACCACCGCTCGGATCAGACCGTCGGCCACGTGCTGCCGTCCCACCGTCACGGGGTGCCCGCAGAAGCGGTTGCGGGTGAACGTTGCCGCGGCGCTGGCCGGTGTCGTGGACAGCACCACCGTGAAATCCAGGGTCTGGTCCTTGATCCCCACGTTGCGGGCGGCGCACAGATAGCCCGCGGGCTGCAGAGACAGGTCCGGGCGCATGGCCTCCGCCGACAGGGCTGGTTCCCCCTTGCTCATCGCAACCTGTGTTCTGCGGGCCTCTTGCCGCCCCTGCTCAGTCGAGTGCGGTCAGCTGCGAGGTCATGCCCCCGTCGACGTAGATGACCTGGCCGTTCACATACTGGGCCAGCGGGCTGCAGAGGAAGAGGCAGACCGTCGCCACATCATCGGGATGGCCGACCCGGCCCTGGGGGATGACGTGACCCCAACGCTCGGCGTTGTAGCTGGCGATGTGCGCGTAGCGTTCGACCTCGATGGCCCCCGGGGCGACGCAGTTGACGCGAATGCCATGAGGTCCAAGTTCGATGGCCAGAGAGCGGGTGAGCATGTTGATGCCCCCCTTGCTGGCCTCGTAGTGGCTGTGGTTCGGTGCGGACACCAAGCCGTGCACCGAGCTCATGGTGACGATGCTGGCCTCCTGGGCCTTTCTGGCCACCATGGACTTCGCGACGCGTTGGCAGGTGAAGAACATGCCGCGCAGGTTGATGTCCAGGGTGCGGTCCCAGATCTCGGGCGTGATCTCCTGCCAGGGGTGCGGGTCGGTGATGCCGGAGACGTTCACCAGGTGGTCCACCGGGCCCAGTTCGCGCTCCGCGGCGCTCACCAGCGCCTCCACGTCCTGTTCCCGCGAGAGGTCCGCCCGCAGGCAACCCGTGCGGTGCCCCTGCTGCTGCATCTCCGAGTGCAGGGCCTGCGCCCCCGCGGCGTTCCCCGTATAGGAGAAGAACACGGCAGCACCCGCCAGGGCGAACAGGCGCACCACCCCGGCGCCGATCCCTGTGGCGCCGCCGGTGACCAGGACCACCTTGCCGCTCAGATCCACCTGGATGGCCACGTCCCGTATCCCCCCTCAGCAGAGCTCCCAAGGCGCACGCGTTTCGCCGCGTCGCCCCGTACGCCTGCCTCGCTGACCCACCCGTTGATCCTCTCCGGCTCCGCGGGCGCGTATGCCGGATCTGGCGTCCGGCGGCC
>JAKAUG010000214.1 GCA_021827805.1 Bacillota bacterium
GATCTTCCCCTGCCGGGACCAGCCCAGCAGGAGGGTGACGCGGAGGGGGACGAGGTCCCCGCCGAGGTGGACAGGAGCCGGGATGCCAACGCGCGTGGGGTGGGCTTCGGCAGCCGTCCGCTCTGGCAGCGCGTCGCCATCATCGCCGCCGGGCCGGTGGCCAACTTCGTGGTGGCCTTCGTGCTGTTCGTGGCCGTGCTGGGGGGCCTCGGGGTCCCCGTTGCGCCCACCATGCAGATCCGGACGGTGGAGGCGGGGATGCCCGCGGCTCGGGCCGGTCTCCGCCCGGGCGATGTCGTGGGGGCGGTGGACGGCGCCGCCGTCCACTCGTGGACCGGCCTGCGCCAGGCCATCGTCGCGGCCACCCAGAGTCATCCCGGGGCGCCGCTGACCCTCACCGTGCGCCGCGACGGGCAGAGCCGCACGATCAGCGTCGTGCCCGCGAACACGTCCGCGGGCCCGGTCATCGGCGTGATCCCCGTGGTGCGCACCGCGCGGCTGCCGCTGTGGAGGGCCATCTGGCTCAGCGCCGAGCAGACGGCCCTGGCGGTGTATCAGAGCGTGGCGGGGCTGGTGGGTCTGGCGGCCGCCGCCCTGCGCCATCAGAATTCGCAGGTGCAGCTCATGGGCCCCATCGGCATCGGAGATCAGATCGACCAGGCAAGCCAGGCCGGAGGGGTGACGCTGCTGCTGCTCGCCGGCGCGCTCTCCGCCAACCTGGGTCTGTTGAACCTGTTGCCGATACCCGCCCTGGACGGTGGCCGCCTCGTCTTCTTGGCCCTGGAGTGGGTGCGGGGAGGCCGCGCGGTGGACCCCGCCAAGGAGGGCATGGTGCACTTCATCGGCCTGGCGCTCCTGATGGCGCTGGTGCTGATCGTGTCCATCCACGATATCAGCCAATTGGGATAGCCCAGGGCTTTACGCCGCGAGCCCTGGGCGGGATGATGGAGCCAGGCCGGGCCGTGGCCCGGACCAGCGGAGGGGGCGGCCGGATGCACGCGATGGATTCTCGGCGCCACAGCCGGCAGGTGCGCGTGGGCTCGGTGCTCATCGGGGGCGATGCCCCCGTGGCCGTGCAGTCGATGACCAAGACGGACACCCGTGACGTCGAGGCCACGACGGGGGAGATCTACCGCCTGCAGGTGGCCGGTTGCGAGATCGTCCGCCTGGCGGTTCCGGACATGGACGCGGCCCGGGCCCTCGGCGCGATCCGCAAGCGCACGAAGGTGCCCCTGGTCGCTGACATCCACTTCGACTACCGTCTCGCCCTGGCGGCCCTGGAGGCGGGCGTTGACAAGCTGCGCCTGAACCCGGGGAACATCGGCGGGCGGGCCAAGGTGGAGGAGGTCGTCCGCGCCGCGCGCGAGCGGGGCGTGCCGATCCGGATCGGGGTCAACGCCGGGTCCTTGGAGAAGGACCTGCTCGAGCGCTTCGGTCGGGTGCCCGAGGCCCTGGTGGAGTCCGCGCTGCGGCACGTGCGCATCCTTGAGGATCTCGACTTTCATGACACCGTGATCTCCATGAAGTCCTCGGATGTGCGCACGATGATCGCGGCCTACGAACTGCTCGCCGAGCGTGTGGACTATCCCCTGCACCTCGGCGTGACAGAGGCGGGACCGAGCCTGCAGGGCACGATCAAGTCGGCGGTGGGCATCGGTCATCTGCTCTCCCAGGGGATCGGCGACACGATCCGCGTCTCGCTGACCGGGGATTCGGGGGAGGAGGTGCGGGTCGGCTACGAGATCCTCTACGCCCTCGGCCTGCGGGAGAAGAAGCTCGAGATCGTCTCCTGCCCTTCCTGCGGGCGGTGCGAGATCGACCTCTTCACCGTGGTGCGCGAGGCCGAGCGGCGCCTGGAGGGCGAGGACCTGCCACCCATGAAGGTGGCGATCATGGGCTGCGTCGTGAACGGCCCGGGGGAGTCCATGGAGGCGGACGTCGGTCTGGCCGGAGGCAACGGGCTCGGAATCCTCTTCCGCAACGGCCGCATCGTGCGCCGCGTGGCGGAGGCCGAGATGATCGAGGCCCTGGTGGAGGAGTGCCGGAACTTCGCGTCCCAGGTCAAGACGGCCGAGACCGCCAGGGACGCGGGCTGAGGCGGGGGCGCGCCAGTGGCCGGCGTCGCCGCGCGACCATCCGATCTCGCCCGGGGCGGAAATCACGGGCGTGCGGCCCTCCCCGGTCTTGCGGTCCTTTCCGTACCGGGAGACGTGCGGGCGGCGAGGAACCCTTCCCTCGCGTGGAGCCGGCGCAGTGCGAAGAAGCTGTCCCGTGCCGTGCGGACCTTTCTGATCATCTCCCGCGCGATGTCCGTCGGCTGGGCGGTATGGGCAGGGTGTTCTCCGAACTCACGGCAGAGCTCCGTGCAGCTCGGCGCCCGCTCGCCCGCGAAGAAGGCGCGGCGACAGCGGTACGGCACCACCCTCCAGTGTGCGGCTGTGTGGCCGGAGAGGACCCGCGGCACCCGCCCCCTGTTCCCGCTTCGCCAGCACCCGAAGACGTTCGGTCGCCGCACGGTGTGCGTGATACGGCATCATCCCCGCGGAACCGGCGCGCTTCCTCCCCAGCTCTGAAGCCCGGGGCCTCCGCGCTGGGCTTTGGTGAGGAGCCAGACGCTCCCATCCCGAAGGAAGCGGTACTGCTCATCTCCCGCGCGCCGGTCGCCGCGAGCGGCCCAGTCCCGCGGCGAGGGTTGGCACTGGGGCACCATCAAACACATCGGCGTGCCGGCATCTTCGAGGCGTCAGCGTGAGGAGGCTGGGGGACTGCCGCCCCCCAGCCTCGGGGGCTTCACGAGTCCGCGAGCAGGGTCCGCATGCGCTCCAGGCCCTGGCGGGCCACCTCCAGGGGAGGCTGGGCCCACAGGTCGCGGTTGAAGAGCTCAAGGGACACCGGTCCGTGGTAGCCGATGGCCCGGAGCGAGCGGACCATGTCCGCCAAGGGCAGGACGCCATCCCCCGGCTGCACGCGGTCCGCGTCGCCCTGCTCTGCCCGCGGCTTGGTGTCCGGTGCATCGTTGAAGTGGCAGATCGCCACCATGTGCCCCGGCACCAGGCGCACCTCCTCGAAGCTCCCACCGCCGCGGAAGATGTGGAACGGGTCCAGGACCACCGTCGCCTGGGGGTCGTTCGCCCGCGCGCAGACTTCCAGCGCGGTGCGCAGATCGCAGATCTGGGGCGCGAAGCCCAGGAACTCCATGGCCGGCATGGCGCCGATGCGCCGGCCCATCCCGAGGAGCGTGGCGTAGCGCTCCCCGGCATCCGCCAGGTCGACGGTGCGCTGCGTCGGCGGGCTGGCCACGACGCGCGGGCAGCCGAGCGCGGCCGCCAGCTCCAACCTGCGGCGGGCCCGTTCCAGGGCCGCCGGCAGGTCAGCTGGCGCGGCATCCGCCCAGCCGCTCAGCGAGATGAGCGAGGGGACGCCGAGACCCGCGTGGTGCAACAGCGCCCGCAGGCTGGCCAGCGTGTGGCCCTCCTGGACGTAGGCCTCGATGTCGTTGCACCAGAGCTCGATGAGGTCGAAACCGGCACGGGCGGCCACCTCGATCTTCTCAGGCAGCGGGCGGGGCATGATGGTGCTCGTGTTCAGGCACAGGGGCAACACGGCGGCAACGCTCCCTTCAGCCCGGCGCGGATTGCCGCCGGGGCTTGGGTGCATCATTTCGGCACCGGGCCCCGCCGCCCTTCGCCCGTCATGGCCCGTCCTTGACGCCCGCTGGCGGGCGACCCTACGATGAGGCGCACTGGGCGAACCTGCCGGGGACCCGCCCGACAGGATAGGCCGGCGCCACCGGCGGGCACCGGCACCCGGCCAGGCCCTCGCCGAGTCCATCGCGCGGAGGACACGCCCATGGTGGCCCGCATGTCCCGCCTGCTCGCCCCCACCCTGCGCGAGGCCCCGGCGGACGCAGAACTTGCCAGCCATCAGCTCATGATCCGCGCCGGCCTCATCCGCCGCGTGGGCGAGGCGGCCGGCCTCTATGCCCTGCTGCCCCTGGGCCAGCGGGTCAAGGCTCTGGTGGAGACGATCATCCGCGAGGAGATGGACGCGGTGGGCGGCCAGGAATGCCAGATGCCCATCGTCCAGCCCGCGGAGCTGTGGCAGCAGACGGGACGCTGGGACGTGTACGGGGAGGAGATGTGGCGCCTGGCGGACCGCCACGGGCGGCGCTACTGCCTGGGCCCCACGCACGAGGAGGTCTTCACCGACCTCGTGCGCAACAACGTGCGCTCCTGGCGCCAACTGCCGCTGGTGCTGTACCAGATCCAGAACAAGTACCGCGACGAGCGTCGGCCGCGCTTCGGCATGCTGCGGGCGCGCGAGTTCGTGATGAAGGACGCCTACTCGTTCCACCGGGACCAGCAGGACCTTGAGGAGTGCTAC
>JAKAUG010000400.1 GCA_021827805.1 Bacillota bacterium
GGGGCCGCGACCCTGGCCCTGCCTCGGGACGGCTCCGTGGCCCTGCAGGGCATGGTCGTGCTCGACGGTCTGACCGCGTTCTTCCGGCTGCTGTTCCTTGCCGCCGCACTGGTCGTGGTCCTGTTCTCGCTGGATTTCTTCCAGGCCCGGGAGAAGGACCTGGGGGAGTTCTTGGCCCTGTTGCTGTTCGCCACGACGGGAGCCATGATCATGGCGGCGTCCTGGGACGTCGTCAATCTTTACGTCGGGCTTGAGTTGCTCTCGATCAGCTCATACATCCTCGCCGCCTTCCTGCGGGATGAGCCGCGCTCGCACGAGGCCGGTCTGAAGTATCTGCTCAACGGCGCGCTGGCGTCGACGATCCTTCTGTTCGGCCTCTCGCTTGCCTATGGGCTGACCGCGCAGACCTCCATCCCAGGGATGGCATTGCGCCTCAAGGCCACGCTGACCACGGCCTACGGTGGGGTGGTCTGGGTCTCCCTGGGCCTGATCCTGGCCGGCCTGGCGTTCAAGATCGCCGCGGCCCCGTTCCACCTCTGGGCGCCCGACGCCTATGAGGGCGCGCCCACCCCCGTGACCGCGTATCTGATGGTGGTGGCGGAGACCGCGGGCTTTGCGGCTCTGCTGCGGCTGGTGAGCACCGGCATGGCCCCGCTGCAGGCGCACTGGGGCCCCTGGCTGGCCGGCCTCGCGGTCCTGACCATGACGGTCGGCAACGTGACCGCCCTCTGGCAGAAGAACATCAAACGGATGCTGGCATACTCGTCCGTCGCCCAGGTCGGCTACATCCTGGCGGGCGTTGCTGTGGCGACGACGGTGGGGACCGGGGCGACCCTCTTCTATCTGGCCGCGTATCTGTTCACGACGCTCGGTGCCTTCTCTGTGGTCGTGGCGCTCTCGGTGCGCGGCCAGGGGGATGTCATCGCGGACTACGCCGGGCTCGGGCCGCGCAACCCGTGGCTTGGCGGGCTGTTGACCTTCTTCATGGCTTCCTATGTGGGCATCCCGGCCACGGCGGGCTTCATGGGCAAGTTGGGGCTGATCGGGGCGGCGGTGCAGGGACACCTGGTCTGGCTGGCGGTGGCCATCGCCGTGAACAGCGCCATCTCTGTGGGGTACTACTGGGGCGTGGCCCGCACGATGTGGCTGGATCCGACCCCAGAGGGCGCCGTGCCGGTGCGGGGTTCGGTTGCCCTGGGGACCAGTCTGGTGCTGACGGGGCTTGGTTGTCTGGCGATGGGTATCCTGCCCCAGGCCTTCTTCCAACTGGCGAACTGGGCCAGCCAAACGATGGCGCACTAGCCGGCCCGCGCCAGGGCTCGGGTGGGGCGTCTGGGGGAGCGGGGCCTGCGGCGGTGCCCCAGACGCCCGCGCGGTGCGAACGGATCCCGGTCCGCGACATGACCGTCTGCCGCCGGATCAACGGGACGGCAGCTCGCTCGGACGGCACCCTGGACGGGTGCGGGCGCTCGACGGGCCGAGGATCTTCGCCCCGCGCGGGTATATGCCGAGAGAGCCACGCGATGGGATCCGCCCCTTCCCCTCCCACGCACACGGGCGCGTCTGGTCGTGCCCGACCCACACGGTCCTCTTCTTTCCTTCCAATCAGGCCGCCGCCAGCCTCGCCCTCTGGACCCGGATGAGCTGGTCGGGTCGCCGCCGTGCGGTGCGGTGCCTGGTCTCGCCGGCGCACGTCTTTGCGGAGGCCCGCTGGTGCGGGAGTGAGCCTGATGGCCCGTCGCGGGCGGGGGGGCCAAACGGAGGGATCCAGGCTCACGCTCCCAGACCGTGGGCCGCGCGCTTCCGCCCGTGGCACTCCTGATCTGGCGCGCCCGACCTCCTGGCGCCACCCCTGCTCTTTGGGCCCCAGCCGCCCGCGACAACCGGACCCGCAAAAAAGGTCGGGCGGCTGGCAGGAGTCCTCCAACCGGGGAGGAACCCCAGATGTGGTGGTTTCCCGGGGGAGACAACACAACCTGTGGATTTCGTGTGGACAACCGGTGCACAAGGGGGGCTGGCCCATGCGGTGCCCGTTCTGTGGGGCGGCGGATTCCAAGGTGCTGGACTCGCGGCCCACGGATGACGGAGGGGTGATTCGCCGGCGCCGCGAGTGTCCTGCGTGTGCGGGGCGGTTCACCACCTATGAGAAGGTTGAGGCCCGGCCGTTCGTGGTCATCAAGAAGGACGGGCGCCGGGAGGCCTGGAGCCCGGAGAAGGTGCTGCGCGGCCTGATCACGGCCTGCGAGAAGCGGCCGGTCGAGCTCTCCACGCTGGAGTCCCTGGTGGCAGAGGTGGAACGAGAGCTGCGGTCTCGTTACGAGCGCGAGGTCCCCAGCAAGGAGGTGGGAGAGTTGGTCACGGAGCGCCTGCGCTCGTTGGACCAGGTGGCCTACGTCCGTTTCGCGTCGGTGTATCGCCAGTTCCAGGACGTCCGGCGGTTCAAGGAGGAGCTGGAACGGCTCCTGGCCAGCGGCAGGGCCGGCGCGGAGGACGGAGCGGGCCGGGAACCGGAAGGCGGAGGTTGAGGCAAACGGCTGTTCCACTCTATCCTTGGCGTGCGACCTGCGGGGGGTGACGTGGTGTCGGTGATCGGTGGAGGGCACTGTCTGCCGCCGGACCAGCGCGTGCTGACCGAGGACGGCTACCGGCCGGTCTCGGAGGTGGTGCCCGGCGACCGTCTGGTGACGGGCCAGGGGCGCCTGTGCACGCTGACCCAGGTGCAATGTTTCGCGGTCGCCGAGCCTCTGTTCCATATCGCCACGGTCGCCGAACATGTGGTGCGGCTCACGGGAGACCACCTCGTTCTGGCCCACCACGGCGGCGGGGTCGGGGGCTGGGTTCCCGCCCGCGGCCTGAAGCCGGGGGACTGGGTGGCGGTGCGTGGCGGGGGGACGCTGCCGCGCACGCCTCGGGTCCGCCCGGGCTCCGGTCCCGTGGCGACGCTGCTCGAGGAGCCGGCACTGTACCTGTCCATGCGGTGGGTGGCCGTGGCGACGGTGGATCCGGCGCCGTATGTGGGACTTGTCTATGATCTGAGCGTGGCGGGGGACGCCAGCTTTATCTCCGAGGGATTCGTCCTCGGCGCGCGCGGTGGAGCGGAATCAGACCGGCGCTAGTCCGGAGAGAAGGTGTACGGGTGCAGTTGGCGGCCTACAGCGCGGCGGCATGCGGCCTGGAGAATGACCTATCATGGAAGATCTTTCTTGATCGCTACACACAGAAGGATCTGCGACGGGCCTTTGTCGTGGGAGATGTGGCGATCGTCCAGACCAACGACGACCCCAAGTGGCCGAAGAAGGAGATTGCCCGGGTCGAGGAGGTGCTTGGAGACCGGCTGCGTCTGACCCTGCTGACGGGATCCGAGGCGGGGGAGGCCATGGAGGTTGCCGCGGTGCGCTGTGACCGCCCGTTGGAACGCGCGGTGCACGAGGTGGCGGCCCGGGTCGGCAAGGCGATCGCCGCCGTGGAGCCCGCGAACACGGAGCCGCACGCGGCCGTCTTCACCGAGGAGATCGCGGCCCTGCGCCTTGTGCCCGGAGGACGGGTCTGGGCCGGGGCGGGGTCGGGCGTGCCCCTGACCCTTTTCAACTGCTATGTGATCCCCAACCCACGGGACTCGCGCCAGGGCATCATCGATACGCTCGGGCAGATGATCGAAATCATGGCGCGGGGGGGCGGCGTGGGCATCAACGTTTCCACCCTGCGGCCCTATCGGGCGCCGGTCAAGGGCGTGAACGGGCGCTCCTCGGGCGCGGTGTCCTGGATGGACCTGTACTCGCGTGCCACCGGCCTGGTGGAACAGGGAGGGAGCCGCCGCGGGGCCCTGATGCTCCAACTGGAGGTTTGGCATCCCGATGTCTGGCGGTTCATCGATGTCAAGAAGCGACAGGGAATGGTGGAGAACGCCAACATCAGCCTGCGCATCTCGGACGCCTTCATGGCGGCCGTGAAGGGCAACGCCAGCTGGGATCTCGTGTTCCCCGACACCGAGGATCCCGTGTACGACACCGAATGGAACGGCGACCTGGCTGCCTGGCGGGAGGGCGGCCATCCCGTGGTGGTCTATGAGACCGTCGAGGCGCGCCGGCTCTGGAAGGCGATCACCGACTCGGCCTGGCAGTGCGCGGAGCCGGGCATCGTCTTCTCCGATCGCCATGAGGCGGATAGCAACTCCTGGTACTACAACTCTCTGATCAGCACGAACCCGTGTGTCACGGGCGATACCCTGGTCAGCACAACCCGGGGGCTGATCCCCGTGGCGGACCTGTGCGCGCATGGCACACCGCCAGATGTCACGGTCGACCGGAGGCTCGCCGCCTCGCGCACGGCGCCGGTGACCGCGGCCTTCTCCACGGGCGTGCGCGAGGTC
>JAKAUG010000425.1 GCA_021827805.1 Bacillota bacterium
GGCATCGACCTGGGTTACGGCCTCACAAAGTGGAGCCACGCCGCCTCGCGCGGCTGCTTCGCCTCGGTCTGGCGCCCCGACGGCACGGGCACCGAGGGGTGGGGCATGGCCGGCCCGGCCGTGCTCACTGTTGATGGCGTCCCGCTGGTGGTCGGGGACGCCGCCGCCTCGCACCCGGCGGCCCGCCGACCGTTTGCCGACGGGCGCCTCGCGGACCCGGAAGCCCTGCCGCTGCTCGCCGCGGCGCTGTGGCAGGCGGGGGTCGAGGGCGACGTGGCGCTGGGCTCCGGCCCGCCGCTGGGACGCTTCGCCGCGGAGCGCCGCCCGCGCGGCCCTGGAGGGTCGCGTCCTGCGCCTCTCCGCGAGCGCACGGTGCGCATCGCCCGTCTGGTGCTGCGCCCCCAGGGGGTCGGCCCGGCGCTCTACCTCGCGGCCCGGGGCCTGTTGCCGCATCGGGCGGGTACGCCGTCATCGTGGACGTGGGGACGCGCACGACGGACGTGATGACGGCATCGCTGCGCGACCTCTCCCCGGTGTCCGACCTCTCCTGCTCGTTCGGCCTGGGCGTGGCGACGGCGGCCAACGCCCTGGCGCGGGATGTGCAGCGCCGCACCGGCCATCTGCCCCCGTTCGACGTGGCGGCGGCCGCGCTGCGGGAACCCCAGCCCTGGCATGGCGGTTCCATCGGCGGCGCGGGCGAGGCGGCTCCGCACCTGGATGCGCTGGCCGCCGCCATCCGGCGCGAGGTTCAGCGGGTCTTCGGGGACGCGGCCCAGCAGGTGGCCCGGCTTCGAACTTGCGCTGCTCGTTATGCTCTGGACGCCGGTGCACGTTTGGTCGCGCTCTTCAGTTCGCACGCCGACGAGGCCGACTTCGCGCTGGTCTTCGGCCGCACCGCCGAGGGGATCACGCTCTTCCTGGTGGAGCAGGGCACGCCGGGCTTCGAGGTGATCCGGCAGTGCGACACCATGGGCGGGGACCGACCTTCGGAACTGCTGTTCGTGAACTGCCGCGTCCCCGCCGCCAACGTGCTCGGGGAGCCCGGCAAGGCCTTCGACCTTGCGGCGTGTGCCGCCGACCGGTTCGCCGCGGGTGCCGCCACGCCGCCCGCCGGCCCCCACCCCGCCATGGCACCGGTTACGCCTCCACTGCCGGCGGTGCCGGCTTCGGAACCCGCGGGGGACAGGTCCCCCCATGACCTGGGGTTTACAGCCGTGCTGCCCGTGGCGCCGTGTCAGGCGCTCGCCGTGCTGGCCGATGTGGCTCGCTGGCAGGCGCACATGCCCGACGTGCGGGCCGTGGAGGTCGTCGCCTCTGGGGAGGGCTGGCGGACCAGCGACTGGACCGTCGCCTATCTCGGGAAAGAGGTCCGCTGGCGGCAGCGCGACGAGGTCGATCCGGTACACATGACGATCCGCTCTCGACAAGTCGCCGGGACGATGCTGCGCCGGTTCGACATCGACTGTAAACTGCTGCCGGTTCACGGACAAACGCATGTGCAGTTGTCCATGCGGTTGGAGGTCGCGCGCTTCCCTGGCCTGATCCTGCCGGCGATCCGCGAGGTGATACGCCGCAATTACGACGGTCTCATCGCCGGTATCGCCGCCGCTCTTGGGCCAGCCAGCGCCGGCTCACCCCCTGCCGCCACATGAGCGTCGCCGCGGTAGCGCCAGTGCCCAGCGCGGAGGCGGAGCGGGGCCTTGAAGGCCTCACACCCGGAACCTCCATGCCTTGCCGTTGCAACCATGCGAGGCACACACCGGCTGCCACATGGGCGTGGCCGCGCGACGGGCGTTGACGCCGGCAGCATCCGCCGTGAGGAGGGGGCACGCACAGGCCTCAGACTGCCTTCGCCTGGCCATGCCCTGACGTTCGGGTGCCCGACGCGCTTTCAGCCCGCCGCTGCGCCGAACGCGACAGCACTCCCGCATCTCGCGGACACTCGCCTGACGGCTGCGGCCCGCGCCTTGGGGGCCCCGCCCGCTTCGGCCCACCCGCCGCGGGTCCAGACGGTGCGTTGGTTGCGGGGGGACGACATCAGCCACCGCACGTGTTCGCCCCGCGCCATGCCAGACTGAGGTACAACGCGGAGGCGTACGATACCACCGCCAGTATGAACGCCAGGGACATCAGCAACGAACTGAAGTCGTGACCGTAGTTCACGAAGCTCGCCCCGTTGAACCCGGCGCCGGTCACACCGATCCAGCCGAGCAACGACGCCCAGACCCACGGGCGGCGTCGTACCCGTGCGGCGATGACGAGGATCGCCACGGACACCAGGAGGAGCAGCAGCCCCCCGGTCACGTGTGCGGCCAGGGCGGGCCCTCCGTGCGCGAGCGCCCACACCACCCCCCGCGCGGCCCCCGTGAAGTAGTGGGACGCCTTCCACCCCGGGTGGGAGGAGGGGATGGTGACAAAGAGGTTCGTGACCATGCCGGTCAGGAACTGGACGCCAAGCAAGAGGAGGACCACTGCGGCCAGCTGCCGCAGCGTCCCCTCCTCCCGGTCCATGACCGCTGAGCTGCGTTCGCTATCCACCATCGGTTTCGACTCCCCAACCGCGTCTTGTCGCGCCCCTCCCCCGGCCAGTGTGCGGCCCCTGCGCCCTCCCCGCTGACCTCAGCCGCACCGTGGGTCGGACCCGTGTGGTGCTCGCCTTGGCCTTGGTGGCCAGGAGGTGGCGAACATAGGAGTAAGAATAGCACTCATCACAGGTGGTGGCTGCTAATGGGCCGGTCCAGCTCGTCCGAGCCTCCGCTGACGCGGTGGGGCTATCTGCGACACTTCGCCCGCCTGGCGGCCACCGGCCTGGCCCTGATGGGGATCGCGGTCCTGGCGTCTGATCTCCTTTCTCTGGTGATTCCCTGGTTGCAGCACAGCGTGCTCAATGCCGTCATTGCCGGACAGCTTGGCAGGGCATGGAGGCAGTTGGAGGGGTGGGCCCTTGTTGCCGTCGCGTCCAAAGTGGTCGGGGTGGGGAACGACCTCTTGGCCGAGCGCGTCCGACTGCACCTGGCCAACCATGCCCGGGGGGAGGTGTACCGGCACCTGTCTCAGCGCGTGCCGCTTGAGCTCGCCGAGGCCCGGGGAGCCAGCCAAGCGGTGGCTGACGTCGGCTATGCCGGCGCCAGCATAGAGATCCTGGTGTATGGCATCCGCTGGGTGGTGGGCTTGGGCACACGCGTCGTGGGCGGGCTGGTGGCGATGTCGCTGCTGTCCCCCGTCGTCCTGGTCAGTGTGGCGCCCTTTTGCATCGGCTACATGGTGGTGCCCCGAATACTCGCTCAGTGGATCCGGCGGCGCGAAGCGCGGGCCCAGGAGGCGGCGGTTGCGGCCCGAACGCCCCTCTTGGAGTTCATCGCCGCAGCGCAGGAGATCCGGCTGTTCGGTGCCGCGGACTGGTGTCTGCAGCGGCTGCGCTCGGTGTGGGAGCGGCGGATCCGGAGCCAGTGGGAATCCCATCTGGCCCTTACCACCAGCGACGGGTTGAACTGGTGCCTGAGGACCACCGCGATGCTGACGGCCTGGTCGGTTGGCGTTTCCGAGGTCAGTGCCCACCGACTCAGCGTGGGAGGTCTGATCGCCGTCAGCCTATACCTCACGATGCTCTTTGAGCCCCTGGAGCGGGTCATGTCCTTCCAGTACCACTGGGTCGGATGGATGCTGGACGTGGACCGAACGATAGGGGTGCTGAACCTCCCCCAAGTGCCGTCCTCCGAGGATCCGGTGCGAATGGACGTTGACGGTCCGGTGGAGGTCCAAGACCTACGGGTCCAGTATCAGGCCGCCTCCAAGCCGGCGCTGCGTGCCGATCGGCTGTCCATGCCCGCAGGTGCCGCAACCGCGATCGTCGGCGCAAACGGTAGCGGCAAATCTACGCTGCTCAAGGCCCTGCTTCGATTCCTCGTACCGCAGTCCGGCAGCGTGTCCTTTGGCGGCGTGCCGCAGGAGCGCCTTGATCCCGGCGCCTTCACGCGCCACGTCACCGGCATGGTAGCCAGCCCCAACCTCATCAGTGGCACCATTCGGGACAACCTGCACCTGGCGCGCCCCGATGCCGACGACGCCGCAATCGTCGCCTCCATCGACGCGGCCGGCCTGGGAGCATGGTTGGCCACGCTGCCTGACGGCCTGGACACTCGCTTGGGGCCAGACGGGCAGGGCCTCTCGTCCGGGCAATTGCAGCGGCTGGCCCTTGCCCGAGCCATCCTACACGGTGGGCGCGTGTGGATTCTGGACGAGCCAACCTCGGCCATCGACCGCGCTTCCGTGGACGAGATTTGGGGCACCATCCGCCGCTTTGGTCATACGGTGGTCGTGGCTACCCATGATCCC
>JAKAUG010000301.1 GCA_021827805.1 Bacillota bacterium
CGATCTTTCTTCGCGCGCCCACGCGTCGCCCAGTTGGAGGGCACGTCCTCCCCGGCGTACGGACTTGCGCGTAGGGCAGGACGCGATTCATTAGTGGGCCGCTATTTGACCCGTGGTCCGGCATGATGCGACCGGGCAGGCGCACATGTGGCGGGCGAATGGTCGGCGCGAGTCTACATGTCGCGGCCGCAACCGCATACGTTTAGGCAGGGGGGACATACATACACGGGCACGTGGCCAGGTGAGCTCCTGCTGGCCGGTGTGGGCGCGCTGGTCGGCACGGCGGCAAGATACGCCCTGGGGACGTGGATGGACGGCGGGCTCTCGGACGCGTCCTGGTCGCGCGGTACGCTGGCCATCAACATGCTGGGCAGTGCCGTGCTCGGCCTTCTGGTCGGGGCGACCGAGGCGTGGGCGCACGTCGACCGGCCGACACGGCTTCTTCTGGATACGGGGCTCCTGGGTGGTTTCACGACGTTCTCTCGCTGGGCCGCGGACGCCGCAGGTTTGATGGCCACGGGCCCGACCCTGGTTGGCGTCGTGCGGGCAGCCGTGTTCCTGGCCGGCACGGTGGTCGCCGCCGCGCTAGCCCTGGCACTGGGGCTCGCCGTTGGCGGCGCGCTCGGCATGCGGATCCCCACCATGGCGCCCCTTCCCCTTGCCGCCCTTGGCGGCGCATTGGGAGCGATCCTGCGCCACCTGATCGACCTTGCCTGGCCGTACGAGCGGCGTGGCGGCCTGCCCTGGGACCTGTTCGGTGCGAATGTGGCGGGATGTGCGGCCATGGGCTACCTGGCCGGCCGCATTCGCGACCTGCGCCTTCGCGCCTTTCTTCTGCAGGGCGTGATCGGTGGGCTTACGTCGTTCGCGGGCGTGGTCTGGACCATCTGGGAGAGTGCCGAACGCAGCGCATGGATCGGCGCCGGAGCGGTCGTGGTGCTCGGCCTTGTCGCCGGCGTAGTGGCGGCCGCCGTGGCGCTCAGGCGATTCGGGGCGTACCCCGGTGGGAGCGGAAACGCGGGTGGCCTGGTCTGAAGCGCCACAGTCGCTCAGCCGCTCTCGGCGACGGCGAGCACGCGCAGGCGCCTCGCCAGAGCTAGCCCAACCGCCGGGTTCGACGTCAGTCGGAGAGGATTACGGAAGGCGGCGGATCATCCGCTGTTTCGGCAGCCCCTTTCCGGAAGACACTCCCGAGGGAATGGGAACGGCTTTCGAGCTTCCATCCGTTCCGGTCCGGCTCTTGGGTCCTGACTTTGGGTGCTGTAAAGTACGAAGCCTTGTGCTCCACGCCCCTAGTCCTGCCGAGGGAGAACCACTTGGCTCCCTGCGGCGCGCGGCATCCCCGGGCCGCCAGCCTGTCGCCCGTTCTGATGGTTAGCCGCGCTGCCGACCGCCCGATTCTTCCGTCCGGTTCACGCCGCTCCCCGGTTCGGGCCGGTTTTCGTCGTCTTTCTGCGATTCGTGCGTTTGCCCTGGGCCTCGCGTAGCTTCTGCTCTCGTCTCAGCTTGGCGATCGACGGGAAGATCCCAAACCACTTCTTGCGTAGGTTTAGCGCCCCCACCAGGTCCGCGTTCCCGCTCCAGTTGCAGGCGTAGCAACGGAACACGTCCTTGCCACGGCGGCGATGATGACTTGCTTCGCACAATCGAGCCCCCAGATGGCCGCAGCGCGGACACGCCTGGCTGGTGAACTGGGCATCCCGGGTGACGGTCAGGATCCCTTCGTGAAGCGCCATGTGCCGCGTCCACAGCATGATCTTCCCCCGCATCCAGTAGGACCGCCGGAGGTTCTGCCGCCTCGTGAAGCCACCGCGCTTTGGAGCGCGCATCCGGCTGAGGGCCTCGAATACGATCACCTTCGACCCCTCTGCCTTGGCGAAGTCCACAATCCGCCGGGCCGCCTGTTTCGCCTGGGCCTCTTGCCCGTCGAGGATGCGTCGCCAGATGCGGCGATTGGACCCGCGCTTCGGCCTGCCTCCCGTCCGCCTCTGCCGGGCGGCTATCGCGTGGAGCTTGCGCAACCTCCGCTGCTCGTGCTGCCGTCCGGGAATAAAGAGGGTGGCCTTCACGTTCGCGCCATCGAACGCCGCCGCCACCGCGAGGTTGTTCACCCCGAGATCCACTGTGGTCACGGGAAGATCCGGGTTTTCCGCCAACTGGTCCTTGGCCCGCTTCACGCGGATGGGAGTGGAGAGGGGGACGTGCAACCGCCAGCGTGTGCCGTCATGGTACAGGGTGCCGGACTCCAGGACGGGGATCCCATCCCGCTGCTTGCCGTCGGCCGTGAGAAGGACTTTCGCCTCCTCATCTCGACCGTTCTTCTTGAGGGCGCAAGCCTCGGCATGGACCTCGTCCAACCGGGCCTCTTCCGCCTCCGCCACCGACAAGAGCCCTCGCTGGTAGGGAGCGATGGCGACCGGGTACTCCTCGAACCGCCAAACCTGGCCGTCCCAAACCTTAGCCTTAAGGAAGGATCGCCTCTCCTCCCGTACCAGGAGGCCCATGCCTTTATAGAGCGTGACCGGCATGAGGGTGACGGTGGGAAGGGAGGGCGGTTTGCCCCGCCGGTTCGCAGGCAGCTTGTCGTAGCGCCTGAGGTTCGACCGGTAGCCCTGGACGAGGCCGATAGCGCGATTGATGGCTGCGCGGCGAAAGGCTATGGGTGCATCCGCGCCGCCGGCTAGAGTTGAGAGCAGATACGCCGGGGTGGGGTGCGCTTTGGTCTCAACGGTGGCGAACTCCAGGCGGGTAAGGATGTCCTTGCGCGTGGGGGCCCGTTCGCCAACGATCTCGCCTGTGTCGAGGTTGACTTTGGTGACCTTCTTCCAGAAGGACCCGTCCTTGACGAGGATGTTCGGCTCTTCGACGGAACGTGTGCCTGGAGGTGCGTCAAGGGGGGCCAGCTGGGCAGCGGGCATGCCGCGTAACAGCCGTGGACCGGGTGGGTGGTGGCGAGTCCAGGTCCGCGTAGCGGGCGAAGCGTAGCCTGGGCTCGCCACCACCCACCCGGTAGGGTTGCGACGGCGGCTTGCACCCGGTGGTCTGGGCCGGGGAAGATGACGGCATGAAGAGATTTGACGCCAACCAGCCGATGGGCGACCTGTTCCAGACAATCCTCCACATTGGCCCCAACTGGCGGGTCGATCGTATCGAGGAGGACGAGTATCCGCTGCCCGGCCCGAACGAGCCCGACCCCCTGTTGCGCTGGGAGGGACGCCTGGACGTCTACTTGAAGGCGGTGGACGGACCCTTGCCGTGCGGCAAGTGCGGGACGCCCTCGCCGCGACGCGACCGGCGGCCCGAGCGCCTGTGGACCGACTACCCGTTCGGGGGCTACCGCCTGATCGTGCACGCCGAGGTGCCGAGAGTCGACTGCGACACGCACGGCGTGGTCTCCATCGAGGTGCCCTGGGCGCGCGAGCACTCCACCTTCACCTGGCGCCTGGAGTTCCGCGCCCTGGCTCTGTGCCGACTGTTGTCCGTGACCGACGTGGCGGAGCTTATGGGCGTGACCGACCACCGCATCCACCGGATGCTCGGCTACCACGCCTCGCGCGTGCGCCAGAGCGTGTCGATGGCGGGCGTGACGCGGGTCGGCGTGGACGAGACCGCGGCCAAGCGGGGGCAGAACTACATCACGCTGTTCATCGACCTCGACAGCCACCGGGTACTGTTTGCTGTGCCGGGGCGCGGGCATGAGACGGTGCTGGCCTTCCGCGAGGAGATGGTGCGGCAGGGGGGCGACCCCTTGGCGGTGGTGGAGTTCTCCCAGGACATGTCCGAGGCGTTTCGCAAGGGTGTGGAGATGGCCTTCCCCAACGCCGAGATCTCATTCGACAAGTTTCACATCGTCAAGGCGATGAACGACGCGGTGGACAAGGTGCGCAGGGAGGAGCAGCGCGACTGCGAGGACCTCAAGAAGACGCGCTGGCTCTGGCTTCACAACCTGCGGGCATTGGCCACCACCCAACAGGAGCGATTGGGAGAGCTCCTGCACAGCCACCTGAAGACCGGCCGGGCGTACGAACTGCGGGTCCAGTTGCAGGAGTTCTACGACCAGCCGGCCGATCTGCAGGAGCCGTATCTCCGGCGGTGGTTCTGGCGGGCCAGCCACAGCCGACTCGAGGCCGTCGCGGACGTGGCCTGGATGATCAAGAACCACTGGGCCGGGGTGCTGAACGGCGCCCTCACCGGTACCACCAACGCCATCCTGGAGGGCACCAATTCACTGCTTCAGCAGGCGAGATAGCGAGCACGCGGTTACCGAAACGTCGAGAACCTGATCAACATGCTATTTTTCCGGCTCTTGTGCTGAATGTGTGGGTCA
>JAKAUG010000096.1 GCA_021827805.1 Bacillota bacterium
CGATCTTCCTTGATGTGAACGTGGAAGACACGGTCCGGGAAGGCGTAGATGAGCTCGGTGGGGTCCATCCCAGCCCACAGGAGGTGGCTGGGGTCGAAGTTCATCCCAAAGGCCGGATGGTGGTTGACCGCCTCGAGCGCCATGCCAAAGGTGTACAGATCAAACGCGATCTCGGTCGGGTGCACCTCCAGGGCGAAGCGCACCCCCTGGCGCTGGAATTCGTCCAGGATGGGTACCCAGATTTCCGCGAACCGCTTGTAGCCGTCCTGGATCATGTCCTCCGACGCCGGCGGCCAGGGATAGACCATGTGCCAGATCGGCGACCCGGTGAAGCCGTTGACCACGGAGAGGCCGAGGTTGTGCGCCGCCCTGGCGGCCCGCTTCATGTCCTCCACGGCGAACGCGCGCTTCTTTTCCGGATCCCCCGCGCACTCCGGCGGCGCGAACGCGT
Source organism: Bacillota bacterium (assembly GCA_021827805.1). Taxonomy (GTDB): domain Bacteria; phylum Bacillota; class Sulfobacillia; order RBS10-35; family JAJYVN01; genus JAJZWQ01. The sequence continues at coordinate 452 of JAKAUG010000096.1, forward strand.
CGCTGCGGGCATCCAGGTTGGGGTCGGCGGTGAGCTGGCCGGCGAGGTGGTTGCTGATGGCCCAGAGCCCAAGCCCATGCTGCGCGAGCACCGCCTTCTGGCGCGCGCAGTACTCCGGGTCCTCCGCGGCCCGCGCCGTGCTCATGTGGTCGCCCCAGCACGCCAACTCGAGCCCGTCGTAACCGAACTTCTTCGCCTTGGGGGCCAACTCGGCCAGCGGCAGGTCCGCCCACTGGCCGGTGAACAGGGTCACAGGACGCGCCATCGCGGCAACCTCCTCCACATCGCTTCCCGGATCAGGGGCCCGCGTCTTGGTTCCACAGCCATCCAGCCTGTCCCTTCGGACCTCACCCGACCTTCTGCGCCTGGTGCCAGAGTTCGAGCAGTTGATCCAGGCGCACCAACTGGTAGTCCGGTCCGAGCTCCGCGGCCAGCTGGGCCACCATGCTCGGAGTGAAGGACCAGGCGTCCACGTAGACGTTGACGAACTGGGGCTGGGTGATGGCCGGAGGCTCGAGCGCCACGACGCTGAGGCCGCTGACCTCGATCTGGGCCGACCCGCCGGATGGCACCAGCGCCACGTCCAGCGTCCGCGAGTTGGCCGGCACGTGCACATCCAGCTCCCCGGTCTGGGGGGTGGAGGACAGCGTGTAGGAGAGGGCCGTGTCGTTGGAACCGTTCCACAGATCCAGGACCGCCTGGCCGTGGCCACTCAGGTTCATGGCCACGCGGTACACGCCGCCGCTGCTCGCAAGGGGCACCCGATACTCCAGACCCTCCTGGTGGTTCACCGCGCCGGTCGGCGCCTGCGTGAAGGTCGCTCCGTTCCCCGCCAACTGGCTGCCAGCGGGAGCGGCACTGCCCAGCACCGGCCTCAGGCCGGAGGCCAGGTTGCCACCAACAGCGACGGTGGGTGCCCCCTGCAGCGCCTGGAGCTCCCCAGCCGCCTGCTGCACGGTGTTCGGCGAGCCGAGGTTCACCACGGCCACCGTGCCGTCCAGGGTGCTGATGCTCCCGTTACCCCCCATGCCGAGCAGCAGGGCGCTCGGGTGGAGCACCTGGGCGTACGCGGCCAGTTCGGGACCGCTCGAGGCCCCGTAGTTCCAGACCTCCACGTCCTTCAGATCCTCGCGGGCGAGAAGCCCCGCCCCGAGACGCAGGAAGGGGACGAGATCGGTGGCGGGCCAATCCTGCGGGTAGAAGTAGCCGGGTCCTGAAGGTCCGGTGGTGAAGAAACTGTCCGGCCCGGCCGTCGCGTAGTAGTACTCCAGGATGGTGGGGATGATCTCGGCCGCCCAGGGCTGGATCGTGAAGGCGACGGGCACGTGCGTGCGCTGGGGATCCTGCCAGAGCTGCCGCAGATGGTGCTGCATGTACTGCACGTTGTCCCCATCGCTGAACTGGATCGAGTAGTAGATGCGGTTGCCGAGGGACGGCAGCGGTGGCGGCGCGCTCTGCCGCAGATGGGAGGGCTCCGGAAAGGCGCCGAAGACGGACAGATTGTCGGCGAAGTCCGTCGCGACCGTGAAGTGCCGGTACTGGCTCGCGAGCCCGACACCGGGCGGCTCGTTGGTCCACCAGCCCAGCACCGGCGTATCCGGAGCGGCCTGTTCAAGGATGCGCGTGAGCAGGGCCTTCTGGATGCTGTCCGTGGGGTCGAGCCAGAACACGAAGCCATTGGTGGCCACCGCATACTCGCGCAGGTTCATCGCGATGTGCGGGTCCAGACTGAAGAGGAGCCGGTGCTGCGTCTTGGGCCAGAGGTTGGCGAACTCCCACATGTACGCCTGAAGGTCCGAGGTCCAGTGCTGCTGGGTCAGGTCGGCCAGCACCTTGAGGTGGAAGGGCGCGGCGGTGAAGAAGGGCACCTCCAGCGGCGAGACGACCATGGCCTGGTCGATTCCGGCCAGGGTGGTGGCAACGTCCACGCTGCCCTCCACGGCGGGGTCATACACCACCAAGCCGTGCACGACCCCGGGGAAGCGGCGCAACACGGTGCAAAGCAGGCTCATCGGCACAGCCATGGGCGCGTCCACGACCTGCAAGGGCTCCTGGCAGGCCGCCTGCCGGCTGTCTGGGACCGTGAGGGTCTGGGTGTGCACGCCCGGGAGGGCGTGTTGCAGCCAGAAGGTGTCGTCGGCACCGCCGACCGTATAGAGCCGCGGGCGCGGGCGGTTGATCAGGCCCTCCAGGGATGCCAGGCCCAACTGCTCGGCGGCGGGAGTAGACGAGGGCACCGTGAGCACGTCCAGCTGCCGGATCGGGGCGAACTGCGGGAACATGCGGCCTGTTGGCCACCGCAGGGCGGGGCCGCACCCACCCAGGAGCAGGGACGCCACCGCCGCCAGGGAGACGATCCGCCAGCCACGAGATCGCACGCCGAAGCCTCCTTATGCCGTGTGCCTGGCCCCCGCCCCAACCACAGCCAGAGGCCCCCATGGAGCGGGACCAGGGTCCCATACGACGGAGGAGGGTGCATCCACCTGCCGCCGCCCGTACGCAGCTTGCGGGACCGCCGGCGCGGGTCCGGAAGGCGCGCGGTGGCAGGAAGGGAGATCAACCAGACAGGGCCAATCCTGTCGCCAGACACTCCCGGAGGAGGTTGAGCGCCCTGCGCCTGCGTCTGGCGACGCCCGCGGACGCGGATGCCATCGCCGCCATCTACAACGACGCCGTCTGGAACACCACCGCCACGTGGGCGCTGGAACCCGTGGACGCCGCGGAGCGCCGCCGTTGGCTCCAGGCCCATCCCCCCGACCGCCACCCTGTGGTGGTGGCCGAACAGGATGGGCAGGTGCTGGGCTGGGGGGCGCTCAGCCCGCACAGCCAGCGGGGCGGATGGGCGCGAACCGTGGAGTGCTCAGTGTACGTCGATCCCGCCGCCCGGGGCGCCGGAATCGGGTCCCGCCTCCTGGACCACCTCTGCCACCTTGGGGGCCAGGCGGGCCACGAGGCTGCCCTGGCCCTGATCTCAGCCGACAACGCCGCCAGCCTGCGCATGTGCCGGCGGGAGGGCTTCTTTCCGGCCGGGAGGCTCCTGCGGGTGGGCCACAAGTTCGGCCGGACGCTGGACCTTGTCCTCCTGGAACGCTTCCTCCGTCGGCGGGCGGGCGCCGTGGTCCGCGACGCCGCCGGGCGCGTGTTGCTCTTGCGCCGCGAGCACGAGGGGCGGACCTGGTGGGCGGTGCCGGGCGGGGGGGTCGAGGCCGGGGAAACCCCCGAGGAGGCAGCCCGGCGCGAGCTCCTGGAGGAGACCGGGCTGGAGGTGGAGTTGGGAGCGCTGGGCTACCGGGTCTTCCGCCACGGGCGCCTGCAGCTGTATTACGCGGCCACCGTGCGCCGGGTCGTCAGCCGAGGCGGACAGGGTCCTGAGTACGCCCCGGAACGGCTGGCCACCTCCGGCACCTACACCCCGGAGTGGATGGAACCTCAGGCCCTCGCTGGGCGGCCCGCGGTGCCACCCCCTCTGGTGGCCGCGCTCGCGCGCGGAGATGCCTGGCCCGCGACACCCGAGACCGTCTACGACGAACCAGAGCCCGTCGGGACATGGAACCGCGATGGAGACTCTGCGCAGGTCTAAGGCGTCGGAGATGATCAGAGCACCGGGTTAACAGATGGCGGAGGAGGTGCGATGGTAGCGTCGGGGGTGTTGCGCGTTGTCGCCACTGCTGGCCCCGCCGTTCCGGGTCGGGGACCGTGAGTTTAGCGCTGCGGACCTCGATCTGGTGTGCGAGGTCACCCGGCGGTTCCCGCGGCTGAGCCGCTGGGAGCTGGCGCTGACAATCTGCGAGAACCTGGGGTGGGAGGCGCCCAACGGACGGCCGCGGGGCAATTCCTGCCTG
>JAKAUG010000496.1 GCA_021827805.1 Bacillota bacterium
GACCGGCCTTCGCCGCCAGGTCGTCCTCCGTGCTCTGCGGCTGCAGGCTGAGGGCGAGGATGTCCGCCTCCCGTGCGCGCGCGCAGGCCGCGGCATACACCACCCGCGAGGGACTGCCGGTCGAGCGCGAGGCGGAATTGCGCGAGGCCTGCCGTGCTCTGGGCATCGGCGGGCTGACCCTGCTCGGCCTGCGGGACAAGTGCCTGGAGTTTGAGGATCCGGAGGATCTGGCCGCCCGTGTGGCCGCCCACGTGCGACGTCTGGAGCCCCAGGGCCTGCTGACCTTCCACGAGGCCCGTGGCGGTCACACGGACCACTGCGCCATCGGACGGGCCGCCACCCTGGCCTGGGAGCACGCGGGGGACCCCGGTTGGCATCCGGAGCAACTGGTGGGGGGTACCCATGCCCACCAGCCACCCCGGCTCTACCACCTGGCCTCCGGCGAGGTGGCCGAACACCCGGAGCGCCATGGAGCCACCCCAGCGCAGATCACGCGCGTCCCGGTGGGTACCGCCGCCGCCGCCAAGCTGCGGGCCTTCCGGGCACACCGCACCCAGACCCAGCTGGACGACTGGGTCTGGGGCGACGAGGCGGCGGCCGTGGCCCGCTTGGCGCAAGGGGTCGAGGTCTTCGTGCAGTTGGGCCAGCCGTTCGCCCCCGGGGAACAGGGGTTGCTGGGCCTCACGCTCCCAGACTCCCGGCGGGACGAGTAGGTCCCAGGCCCCGCTCCATCGCCGCCGATCGCGATCTCAGCCCCCCAGCAGTTCCTGATAGAGATTCCAGGTTTCGCGGTCGTACGCCACCAGACGCACCAGGGTCACCGTCCCGGGCCGCCCCCGCGGCGTGCGGACCGCGATCTCGGCCGCCTCGCGCCGCGGGTAGGCATACACGCCCGTGGAGATCGCCGGAAAGGCGACCGAGCGGGCACCGAGCTGCTCGGCCACCTCGAGGGAGCGCCGGTAGCAGTTGGCCAGAACCTCGGCCTCGCCGTGGCGCCCGTCGCGGTATACCGGCCCCACCGTGTGGATGATCCACCGCGCTGGTAGCCGGAATCCGGGCGTGGCCTTCGCATCCCCAGGCTCGCAGGGGGCCAGGGGGCGGCAGGCCTCGCGGAGTTCCCGCGCTCCCGCGGCGCGATGGATGGCGCCATCCACTCCGCCCCCACCGGCGAGCTGCCGGTTGGCCGCGTTGACCACCGCGTCCACGTCCTGCAGGGTGATGTCTCCGAGGACCGCCTCGATCTTCACGGTGTGCACCTCGCCGCCTCTGAACGCTCGCGTCGGCCCCGGCGGAGGCCTCCTCAGGGTCGCTCGCCCTGCGCCCGGTCCAGAAGGGCCTCCACGGAGGCCGGCGCCCCGTCCCAAACCACCAGGACACGCCCGGAGGCGGCCGTCTCCACCCGGGGCGCACCGATGAACAGGTGCACTCGCTCATCGAGGATGAGCGCCCGCCCCCCCCCATCCTCGCGCCAGCGGGCATGGGGCCAGCGGCGCCCCGCGGCCTCCCGCAGGGAGGCCGGGGTATCCGGGCCGGCCCGCAGCGTGGCCGGCGCCGGTATCTCCGGACCCGCCAGGAATTCCACCACGGCCCTGCGGGCGATCTCGCGCGCCAGTCGGATGTCCGAGGGTCGCTCCAGAAGGTGCGGCACCGCCTCGGGGTCGGGCAGGGGACGGCGCGCCAGATGGCGCTCGGCCTTGAGCCGCACCACCCGGGTCACCGCTTCCCAGGCACGCGCCATCGGCACGCGGCCACTGCGCAGCGCCTCGGCGATCCGGTCGCGGGCCTCGAGCTGCTCCCTGATCCCGTGGCCCACCAGGATGATGTCCGCTCCGGCGCCGAGCGCGAGGACCGCGGCCTCGCCGACGCTGCCGGCCGCCCTCGCGGAGCCGGCCATGCCCAGGCTGTCGGTGGCGATGGGGCCGGCGAAGCCGAGCTCCCGGCGCAGCGCCAGGTAGGAGGCCGCACTGAGGCTGGCGGGCCGCTCCCGGTCCAGCGCCGGCACGGTCAGGTGTCCCATCATCATCGTACCGGCCCCGGCCTGCACCACCGCGGTGAACGGTCGCCAGGCTCGCGTCCGGAGCTCCTCCAGGGTTGCCTCCACGGTGCCCCCGGTCTGGTGGGTGTCCGCGGAGGTGCCGCCGTGACCCGGAAAGTGCTTGCCGCAGGCCACCACGCCCTGTCCCTCCAAGCCGCGCGCGAAGGCCGCGGCCAGGCGGGCTGCCACCTCCGGCTCGGGGCCGAAGGCCCTGCCAGCCAGCACGGAGCTGTCCGGGCGCCCGAGATCGCAGACCGGCGCGAGGTCCCAGTTGATCCCGACCGCCGCCAGCCGCAGGGCGGTCGCCCGGCCCGCCTCCTCCGCCAGCGCCGGATCGCCGGCCTCGCCCAGAGCCGCCGCTCCCGGAGAGCTGGCCGGTCCCCGGGGCAGCCGCGCCACCCTGCCCCCCTCCTCGTCCGCCCCAACGAGCAGCGGTACCCCCAGCGGGCCGCGCCAGGCCGCGGCCTGCAGACGCGAGATGTGCCGGGCGGCTGCCACGGGGTCCGTCAGGGCGGAGCCGAACAGGATCACCGCCCCCAGCCCCGCGCCCGCGAGCTCCTCGACGTGGGCCTCCCAGCCGGCCTCCCACCCCACCCCCAGCACGGCCGCGGCCAGGGTCTCGGCCGGCAGGTCCGAAACCCGCACCCCGGCCTGCCCAGGAGGCTCCCCGATCACCCGCAGTTCGTCCGGCACGGTGGCACCACCGCTCTTTCCCACAGTCTCGGGCTGGCCCACCTGAGCCTACATGGCCTCGGCCATGGCCACGGCCTCCACGACCCCCCGGCCGAACGGGGCCGACGCGCGCCGCGGGGCCGCCTGGCGCACCGCCGGACTGGCGTTGCCCACCGCGACCCCCATGCCGGCGAAGCGCAGCATGGGCAGGTCGTTCTCCCCGTCGCCCACCGCGAGCACCTCCCCGGCGTCAATACCCAGCAGATGGCAGAGTTCGGCCAGCGCTGTGCCCTTGTCCACCCCGGCCGCGGTGATCTCCAGATAGTGCGCGTATGAGTTGGCCAGTTCCAGCCGGCCGCGCACCAGCGGCCCAAGTCCCTGGCGGACCTCGGGCTGCCGCTCGGCCGGCTCGATCACCAGGAGTTTGAGGGGTGGCACCTCGGGTGCCCAGACCCGCCGCGGGTCGACCGTGTACGGCACGCCGGCGATGCGCCCGTACTCCCGCGCCCGGGGTTCGTCCTCGGGCACAAACAGGGCGTCTCCCTGATAGGACTGCAGGTACCAGCCCCGCTCCCGGCAGACCCGGCCCACCAGGCGCGCATCCTCCAGGGCCACGGGGTGCTCCACAGCACGTCCGTCCGGCAGGCGGATCAGCCCGCCGTTATATGCCACCACGGGACCGGGCACTCCGAGGCGCTCCTGGACGCCCGCGGCCGAACACAACATGCGCCCTGTGGCCAGGGCCACCACCACCCCACGAGCGGCCAGGGCCCCGAGTGCAACCCTGGCCTCCTCCGCCAGGGTGTCTCCGGGCCCGAGCAGGGTACCATCCAGATCCAGGGCCACGAGCTTCAGAGCCAACGCCGACGCACCCCCGCCCGCCGCATCCCGTCCATGGTAGCAGAGCCGCCGCTGCCCGGAAGGCGCGGACGGCCATCCGCGCTTCAGCCGTGGACATGGGCATGCACGTGCCCGTGACCACCGTGGGGGTCGTGGCGGCGATCGCCCCGAAAGAGGAGCGCCGCAACCAGCGTCGTCGCCGGCACGGCCAGCACCAACGTCACGCTGCCCACCAGGGTGTGCACCATCTCCGCGGCGATCAGTTCGGTGTTCAGGGTGGCCTGCCAGGTGGCCGCCTCGAGTTTGAGGAGGAGCAGCAGCGGCAGGGCGGAACTCAGGTAGGCCAGAACGAGTGTGTTGACGAGCGAACCGATGTGGTCGAGCCCGACGCGCATGGCTCGCAGGTAGAGTTCAGGGGCATCGAGCTGCGGGCCGAGGTGCGCCAGTTCCTCCACGGTCGAGGCCTGCCCGATCGTGACGTCAACCAGGGCCCCGAGGGCCCCGATGACGACCCCGGCGAGCACCAGGCCCTGCAGCGCCACGCGGGGGTCGCCGATGGCCACGTAGGTACTCGCCTCGTCGCCAAAGGTCGTCACGTGGCCCAAGTGCAGGAACAGATCACCAATGAGCAGCGCAAGCGCGACGGCGGCCACCGTTCCGACCAGGGCGGCGGTCGTCTTCCAGTTCAGCCCGTGCACAAAATACATCGAGAGGGCGAGGATCCCACCGCTGCCCACCAGGGCC
>JAKAUG010000461.1 GCA_021827805.1 Bacillota bacterium
CGCCGCGCTGCAGACGCGGTTCGGCAAGGCGACCACGGAGGACAGCATCAGCGAGGTCTCGCCCACGATCGGGCGGGAATTGGCCCAGCGGGCCGTGCTGGCCGTGCTCGTGGCCACGGTGCTCATGACGGCGTATCTCGCGCTGCGCTTCCAGCTCGGGCAGGGCGGGAGCTACGCGGGCCTGAAGTTCGCCCTCGCGGCGGTGATCGCGCTGCTGCACGACATCACCCTGACCGTGGGTGTGTTCTCGCTCTTCCGCCTGCCTGTGAACAGCCCGTTTGTCGCCGCCGTGCTGACGGTGTACGGGTATTCCATGAACGACACGATCATCGTCTTTGACCGCATCCGCGAACGGATCGGCTACCATCGGCGCGAGCCCCTGCAGAACCTGATCGACACCAGCCTGAACCAGGTGCTGAGCCGCACGGTGACCACGGTGGCCACCGTGATCCTGGCCCTGTTGGCCGTGTACACGCTGGGCGGGTCCTCCACCCGCGATCTGGCCCTGGCCCTGCTCGTGGGGGTGGGCTTCGGGACCTACTCCTCGGTCTTCATCGCCAGCCCGATCTTCCTGTGGCTCGCAGGGGAGCATGGACTCGCCGTCGGGCGCGCGGCCGGGCGGCCGGCCCGCACCTAGGTCTGGATGCAGGAGGGGATCATGTGGGCGTGGCCCGGGACGTCTCCCGTCGGGCGCGGGGCGCCGGGGCGCGGCGGGTGGCGATCTGGCTCTGCCTGGTCGGCCTGCCGCTGGCCTATGAGGCGAGCGGCTTTCTGCCGAGCGTCTACCACTACTACTCTGGCGAGGCGGACTACTGGTATGCGGGGCTCATCCTGCGCCTCGTCCTCGTTCTGGTGGGGGTGGGTATCGTCGGCTGGGCCCTCTGGCGGTCCGGGCAGTCGCTGGCCGATGTGGGCTGGCCGCGGCCCTTGCGTCCCTGGCATCTGATCGTGGCCGGCGTGCTCCTCGTCGGGGCCCTGGCCCTGGCGCTGCACCAACCTGGGTCCGTGTCCACGGGCGCGCTGCCGGCCAGCGCCTCCACGCCGGTGGGTCTCCAGGAGCGGCTCTGGTTCTGGGCCCTGTCCGTCTGCGAGGCCGTGGGCCAGGAGCTGATCTGGCGCGGCGCGCTCATCCGCTGGCTCGAGCCGAGCCTTGGGACCGTGGGGGCCGCCCTGCTGGCCGGGGTCTCCTTTGTGTTCTTCCACCAGGGTTTCGGCATGAGCTGGCCCACCCTGCGGATCGTGCTGCCGGTCACCCTCGTCTACACGGCGCTGTTCCTGTGGCGCAAGAACGTGGCGCCCTCCACCTTCCTGCACTTCGTGCTCACCGCGGGCCAGTTGAGCATCCCGGCCTGAGCGGGCCAAGGGCCCCCAGGAGCGTACGGCATGCGGCAGGGGCCGCCCGCACGGCGGTGGAAGCTCGAGCCCCGCGGTCACGGCCCCGGCCTGTGGAGGGTTCGGGCCATCCGCGCTGGCGTCCGCCGCCTTGGGCGGGCGACCGTGGGGAGGCTCAGACATGCGTTTCCGACTGCCCGTGTCTTCGCCGTTCCGTGCCCTGCCGCTGCTGCTCGCCCTGACGGTGGTGGCCGGATGCGGCGGCGGAACACATGGCGCGACGCCGCGTCCCGCTGCGGGCGGCCACGCGGCCGCGACAGCGCGGAGCTATTCCTGGGGCATGCTCTGGGACTTCCGCCACTCCACGACCACCTTCGGCTGGGCCCAGGCAACCGTGGCCGGCATGCCGGCGAGTTCGGGGCTGTCCGGGGTGGGGATGGGCACGGGCTTTCTCTATGCGGACGTCGCGCAGCAGGACGCCTGGATCCTGAGCCCCGATCTCAGCACCGAGCACATGCATGCCGGGCAGAATCCCTGGCTCGTGCTGCGGCTGCGGGTCAAGACGCCCAAGCCGGCGGGTTCGTACTCGCTGGACATTTACTGGGTCACGGCCGAGAACGGGACCTGGGGCGAGACCCAGGCCGTGCACACGCTGGCCTGGAAGCAGTTCGTGAACACCGACGGCAACTGGCACAGCATGGTCGTGAACATCGCCGCGCACAACGCGAACTGGAAGGGTGAACTCACCGCCCTGCGCATCGATCTGGAGGAGTGGGAGCAGCGTGGCCCGTTCCCGCAGAGCGTTGCGCCCAATGAGTGGGACATCCAGTACCTGGGCCTGGCCAAGGGGCCCGCGGCCGGCTGAGCCCGGTCCGGGCCGGCAGGAGCTCGGCCCCCGACCCGGAACTGGCAGTCCCCGTGGCGGGTCCCGGGCCAGGGCGGGTGGCGGTGGGCGCTTGTGGTCCGCGCCCAAGCCTGACTATACTGGCGGCGAAACCATCCGTTGTGGGCAGGTGTTAGCATCTGCCCATCGCGCGCGGGCGGCGGGGGGGCTGTCGTTGACCGTGGGTGCGGGGCGTCAGCAACGTCGGCGTGAAGCGTTGCGAGCGCTCCTGGAGCGTGATCCGCTGCTCACCGACGCCGCGCTGGCCGCGGATCTGGGCGTGAGCCTGCAGACCGTGCGTCTGGATCGCCTGGCGCTCGGCATTCCAGAGGTGCGCGGGCGGGCGCGCCGCGCTGCCGAGGGGTTCCTGGGGCGGCGCAACACCGGTCTGCCCGGTCAGATCCTGGATCTGGAGGCGGGCCGCTCGGCGACCGCCCTGCTCGAGACACCGCGCGCCACGACCGCCGACGCTCAGTGGGACGGGGCCCTGTTCGCCGCGGCGGAAGCGCTCGCCGTGGCCGCCAGCGGCGTACAGTCGGCGGTCGTGGAGATGGCCAACGTGAAGTTCTGGAGCCACCAGGCGCTGGCGGGCCGGCTTCTGGCGCGCGCGCAGGTCCTGCGCTCGCACCCGCGGCCTACGGCGCGCACGGTGGTGCTCGTGCTGGTGCGCCAAGACAACGCCACCCTCCTGCGGGCCAAGTTTGCCGTGGCACAGGGAGAGCCGTCCGCGCCCCAGGCGTCCGCGGGGGCGTGAGCGCTGTGGCCACGAGCGTGGCGAGATCGGGAGGGAGGGGCATGGCGGTGCGCGTGGCGGTGGATGCCATGGGAGGAGACCACGGGCCGACGGCGACGGTACCAGGTGTTCTGGCGGCCCTGGAGGCTGAGCCAGAGCTGGAGGCGTTGCTCGTCGGGCGTCCGGAGGACATCCGCCCGCACCTCGCGGCGGCCGGCTCGCGGCTCGAGCGCCGATACACGCTCGTGCCGGCGACCCAGGTGATCGGTCCGGAAGAGGCGCCGACCCAGGCGGTGAGGGAGAAGGCGGACTCGTCCATCGTGGTCGCGCTTGAGCTCTGTCGGCAGGGCCAGGCGGACGGGATGGTCTCGGCCGGGAACACGGGTGCGCTGACCGCCGGGAGCTTTCTGAAGCTCGGCCGCATCCCTGGCGTCTCCCGCCCGGCGATGCCGGTGGTGCTTCCCACCGTGGACCGGCGCGGCCTGATCCTCCTGGACGTGGGCGCCCACACCGATCCCAGCGCGCGCAGCCTTTTGGAGTATGGGCTCATGGGGGCCCTGTACGCGGAACTGGTGCGGGACATCGGCCGGCCGCGCGTGGCTCTGTTGAACATCGGCACCGAGGAGCGCAAGGGCACGTCGGTGAGCCGCGAAGCCTTCAGCCTGCTGCAGGCGAGCAGCCTGAACTTCGTCGGCAACATCGAGGGCCGCGACCTGTTCGGTGGGCGGGCAGACGTGGTGGTGACCGACGGGTTCGTGGGCAACGTGGTGATCAAGACCCTGGAGGGGTTCGCCTGGGGGATCTCGCAGGTCATGGGCCATGATCTGCGCCACTCTGGCCTGTTGACCCTCCTTGGGGCGGCGCTGGCGGCCAAGACCCTGCGCGGCCTGCGCCGCCGCATCGACTACACGGAGTATGGCGGGGTGCCCTTTCTGGGCGTCAACGGCGTCTGCGTGAAGTGCCATGGCAGCTCCAGCGCCAAGGCCATGTGCAACGGCGTGCTGGCGGCGGCGCGCATCATCCGCCAGGGTGTCGTGCCCTCCATCGCGCGCAGCGTGACGGAGGACCCCGCGTCCCAGCCCGCGGGTCCGAAGACCCTGGAGGCGACCGCCCGTGGATGAGCACGGCTCCGCGCAGGGAGTCGGTGCGGCGGTGGGGCGGGCCGGGGCGGGGTGTGGCGTGCGCGGGGCTCGCCTGGCGCCTGCGGCCGGCGTCCTGGGGGCGGGGCATTTCCTGCCCGCGCGGGTGATCACGAACCAGGACCTGGAGAAGGCGCTCGAGACCAACGACGAGTGGATCCGCACGCGCACGGGCATCCGC
>JAKAUG010000029.1 GCA_021827805.1 Bacillota bacterium
CCCCCACTGGCCCCCTCTGGGCCGCTCAGATCCCGGCCGCCAACAGGACCGTGAAGACCACACCCGCGGCGGCGCTGATCACGGCCAGCGGCAGCAGGCGCCTGGTTTCGAAGTAGTGCATGAGATAGCGCACGCTGAGATAGGCGACCACCCCGGCCACGACCAGGCCGACCAGGGCCTGCCCCAAAAGGCCGTGCGTCCCGCCGTGCAGCTTGTGCACCTCCAGCAGCCCCGCGGCACCGATGATCGGCGTGGCCAGCAGGAACGAGAAGCGAGCCGCCGTCTCGTAGCTGAGCCCGACCGCCAGGCCGCCCACCATCGTCACGCCGGAACGCGAGAGCCCGGGGATGAGGGCCAGGATCTGTGAGATGCCGATACCGATGGACTGCCAGAAGGACATCCGGGACAGGTCCTCCTCGCGGTGGCGGATCCAGCGTTCGCCCAGGGCCATGAGGGCCCCGTTCACGAGCAGCATGCCCGCGGCGAGCTGCGGCGCGGCGAACAGCCTGCCGAGGGGGTGCCGGAAGATCAGGCCCACCAGCCCGGCCGGAACGGTGCCGGCGATGAGCAACCAGATCGTCTTCTGGTCGGGATCGGAACGCACGTGCTCCAGCCCCTGGCCGAGGCTCCGCCAGAGCGCGCTCAGCAGCCGGATCCAGTCCCGGCGGAAATAGATGAGAAGGGCCAGCGCCGTGCCGACATGCAGGCTGACGACGAACGGCAGGAACTGGGGGCTGCCCTGATCGAGCCGCCAGTGCATCAGCCGCGGCACGATGACCTGGATGCCCAGGCTGGAGAAGGGGAACAGTTCGGTGAACCCCTGGAGCGCGGCCAGGACCACAGCCTGGACCAAGGTCAGGACGTGCAAACGCGCTTGCCTCCCCCGTGGACCTGCGGTGTCTCAGGGCCTAGCGGGTCCATACTGCAGGATGCGACGGAAAAACGCATCGGGCGCCAGGACCTCCACGTGTGCGGGGAGTTGGGGGATCGTGGCCAGGATGCCAGGGAATCCCTGGCTCCAGGCATGCACCGCCACCAGACTGTACCCGCCGGGCTGGGTCGGATCGGTCAGGCCGCTGCCCAGTGCCTGCGCCAGCTGCGCGGGATTCAGGAACTGCGGGGTCCACAGGCAGTAGCGCGCCGCCACCGCGGGCTTGTCGCCGGACCAGAGGATCCGTCCATGCTGCGCGTCGTAGGCGCTGTACTCCCAGTAAATCAACCCGTCGATGTTCGGCTGCGCCAGAAAGTCGCCGACCACGTCGGTGCGGAATCCCTGCTGATCCAGCACGGTGAGCAGGTGCAGATCGCTCTGGCGCATGGCGGCGGCACTGAGAGCCGCGAACGCCGCACGGTTCGGCATCCAGGCCGGATAGGTGTAGCCAAGGCCCGAGGGTCCCGCGACGAAGATGTCCCTGCCGGCGACCGCATGGCCATAGAGCCAGGAGAGAACCGCGGGCCCAAGGCGCGCCAGGGAGGGGGCGACGGTCCAGCCGACGGGCACCTGGCCCCGCCGGGGATTGGCGAACCAGTTGGTGTTGGTGCTGAAGTCGTTCAGCATCCACTGCACGTTGTCGCCGTCGGTCATCACAAACGTGACCGTGTGCTTGCCCCTGCCGTCCCCCGGCTTGGGCGCGGCGCTCTGATGAAGGGGGCGTCCGATGGCCGAGAGCGTGCTGAGGTTCGAGGCCCAGTCCGAGGCCACGTTGAACGCGCCGGCCCGCGCGTCCGCGCCCACGAACACGTCCTCGCCCTGGCTGGCATCACCCCAGCCGAGCACCGCCGCCTCCGGGGCGACCCCCTGGAGGATGCGCGCGCGGGCCGGGGTGTTCCCCGTGTAAAAGGTGAGGGCCTTCACGGCAGGGCCGTAGTCCCTGAGCACCGCCTTGCTGCCGTCCTGCTCGACCAGGATGCTGTGGCTGAGCCGAGGCCAGTACTGATCAAAGGCCCACGTCGCACTGCGTCCGGTGGCGTCCCCCACGGCCTTCAGCCCGGCGCGCTCGGCCTGGGTGGCCAGGCGCGAGGCCACAGCCGGAGCCCGGAGCAGGCCGGCCAGGGTGGTGGCCGCGTTGATGCTGTCCGGGTCGCCCGAGGCGTACGCCACATAACCCGCCAGCTCCGGGGCATGGGAGGCGAGCAGCGACCACACGTCGGAGCCCGCCCGCGAGGGGACGCCCGCGGCGTGGATCTCCTGGAGCCACTGGCCGTAGCTGCTCCCGCCGTTGATATACAGGCGCGGCGTGGTTTGGGCCAGGACGCCCTGCAGGGTCTGCAGCGTGATCATGCTGTCGGCGTCCCCAGGTGCCGGCACCACGGTCAGGGCCTTGGGTCGCGCCAGTACCGGAAAGGGACCCATCGGCTTCGCCCTCCCCGCGACCCCAGGCGCGCATCCAGCCAGAGCCCAGAGGCCCAGCGCCCCGGCGCCGAGCCCGAGGGCCCCACGACGCGTCATGCGCACGGCCGGATCCCTCCTGCCTTGATCCGAGCCCGCCCATTCCACAGCGGGAACCGTGACCCTGGTGCGGTAAGCAGCTTTTTCTCCACGGCAGGTGTGGCCGGGCTTGCGCGGCGAATCGACAGGCAGCCGGTGGGGCGGCGTAGGAGGTAGACCCGATTGTACAAGTCGCTGGGTGTTTCCTTTGTCGTCTATGAGCAGGAGGGGCGGGACAAGGACCTGCCCGCGTATCTGGCGGAGGTCGCTGTGGCCGGTTTCAGCGCGGTGGAGATGCGGCTGGACAAGTTCTTCGCCACCAAGGAGTCCACGGAGGCCATGGCCGTGGCCATGCGGGTCAACGCACGCCGCATGCACACCGCGCTGGCGGAGGCGGCGCTGGACGACCAGGCCACCGTCAGCCAAACCATGATCAACATCACCGCCTGCGCGGATCGTGCCAAACCGCGTGATCTGGAGTTCCAGGGGGTCTGCCTCGTGCCGCTGGCGGGGGAGCGGGCCCGGGGCGAGGAGGACGTGAAGGCCGCCGTGGACCGCCTGCTGGTGCTCGCCAGCAGCCTGAAGCGCCGCGGCCTGTGGCTCGCCATCCACAACGACATCAGGGAGAGCATGGACGGGGGGCGTCTGCTGCGGGCCCTCCTCGACCAGACGGCCTCCAGCGAGATCGGTCTGTCCCTGGACGTGGAGTGGCTCTGCCGCGGCGGGGGCGACCCGCTGGCGCTGTTGAAGCAGTATGGTCCGCGGCTGCGCACCCTTCACCTGCGCCAGAGCAAGGACTCGGTCTGGACGCAGGAGCTCACCGACGGCGAGGTGGACTACCGCGCCATCGACAAGGCGTGCCGCACGCTGAGGAACGAGATCCACCTGGTCGTGGAACTCAACCACATGCAGGCCACCCTGCAGACGCGGCGGCCCGTGGACGCGCTGAAGAACAGCCGGCAGTATGTGCGCCGCGTCTTTGCCGTATAGGGAGACCGGAGGGGTCAAGGGGGACTGAGGGTGCAGACCGTACGGATCGGGCTCGTGGGGGCCGGTGGCATCGCGGGGGCACACGCGCGGGGATATGCGCAGTTGCGGGAGCTGGGCCGGGTGGTGGCCGTGTGCGACGTGGTGGGGGAGGCGGCCGCACGCCGGGCCCGCGAGCTGGAGGCGGAGCGCACCTATACGGATTGGCGCCAGCTCCTGGCGGCGACCGGGGATCAGGCGGTGGACGCGGTGGACATCTGCCTCCCGCATGATCAGCACGCCGAGGTGACCATGGCGGCGCTGGCGGCGGGCAAGCACGTCCTGGTGGAAAAGCCGATCGCCACGACCACCGAGGACGCCTGGCGCATGGTGGACGCAGCGCGCCGCGCCGGGCGCGTGCTCCAGGTGGGGCATAACGAACGCTTCGACCCGCAGTACCAGGAGATGCGGCGCCTGGTCCTGGAGGGGGCGATCGGCGAGGTCTTCGGGGCCCGCGCTGACCACAATCAGAACGTCGTCCTGCCGGCGGGGCACTGGCTGCGGGATGCCGTGCGCTCCGGCGGCGGCTCGCTCATCGGCTCGGGGATTCACCGCGTCGACCTGCTGCGCTGGCTGGTGGGCGAGGTGGTGGAGGTCTCCAACGTGCAGCTCATCCGTCCCGAGCGCCTCGAGGGAGAGGCCCTGGCCTTCACGACCTTCCGCTTTTCCACCGGCGCGCTGGGGGAGCTGTCCACGAACTGGGCGGTGCGGCGCTTTCCCTGGTATGAACTCATGTGGCTCTACGGCAGCGAGGGGAGCCTGCACAACGTGGGGGGGCTCCACCTGGACAGCACCAGGCGCCCG
>JAKAUG010000415.1 GCA_021827805.1 Bacillota bacterium
AGCGGAAACCCTCCTCCCGACAGAGCCGGTCCATCTCGTCCGCGGCCGCCTCCGCCTCGGCGCGCGGGTCCGCCGCGGTGTGCAGGAAGATCTCCTCGGGTCCCGCGCGGCTGGTGCCCCGCTCGCCCTGCAACAGGGAGGCCGCCAGATGCCACAGTTCCCCGCCCGGGTCAAAGCGGGTCGGAGCGCCGGCTCTGGGCAGGACCTCCAACGAAGCCTGGGGATGGCGGCCAAGCAGGCGTTCCAGGGTGCGCCGCGTCGGGGCGAACGGGTGGGATGCGTCGAGCGCGCCGCGATCGTGAAGCCAGGCCGCGCCGTCGAGGCAGAGCGCGACGCAGACACCCTGGGCCGCGTCGACGAGCGCGCCCAGCAGGTGCTCCTCGCTGGGCGTGAACCCCGCGAAGCCGTCCACCCAGAACCGTCCGCGTTCCAGAGTGGAACCCGGCACGAGGCTGGCCGCCGCGATCAGCTCCGAGCCGGGATCGGCCGGACCCCTGGCCACGGCCTCGAGATAGGCCTCCCAGAGGAGCGCCAGATCCGCGAGGCGCGCGCGCGCCGCGGGCTCGGGGCCTGCCTGGGCCGCTTGGCGCAACCGCTCGGGGGAGATGCGATAGGCGCCGAGTTCCGCCAGTTGGTCCGCCACGGCCACCGCGAGGCCGGGTAGGTCGGCGCCCGAGGCGAGCGAGGCCAGTTGCCCGCGCAGCCGGTGGAGCAGGGTCCAGACCACCAGACGCCGTCCCGTCTCGCCGAGGCGCGGGCGGGCCGCGCCACCGCGCTCGGCCAGGACCGCCTGGGCCAGCCGGGCGAAGGAGAGGACGCGCAGGCGGGCGGTGGCGGCGCCCAGCGGCAGCTGGGCCAATACGGCGCGCTCCAGCTGCAGCGTCGCCTGTTCCGGCGCCAGGAGCACCAGGGGCGGTCCGGCTGGACCCTCCGTGCGCAGGGCCTCGACAGCCTCCTGGATGCAGGTGTGGGTCTTGCCCGAACCGGCGCGGCCAAGCAGGATGTGCAGCAAGCTGCGGGCGGATCCCGTCCAGGGCGCCCGCCCTACGGGATCCGGCCCCGGGCCCCCCTTCGCGGGTCGTTGTCGCGCCGTGGTGCGGGCCCGCGGCCCCGCCCGGCGGGATGGCGCCCCATTCCCCGGTGGCGCCGCACCCTCCTTCGGCCGTGCGCTGTATAGACGGGCCGCCGTGCGCCGGATACTGGACCGTGAGCCAGGGGGTGCGGCCATGTTCACGAGCCGGCGGGCGGGCGAGCTCCCGCCGTATGTGTTCTCCCACATCGACAGCACGTTGCGGGACCTGCGCGCGCGGGAGGCGGGGGTGATCGACCTCGGGCGGGCGGACCCGGACCAGCCCGCGCCCCCGTCGGTCGTGGCGGAACTCGCGCGTAGCGCGGCCCGCCCCGAGGCTCACGGCTATCCTCCACTGCCTGGACTGCCCCGCCTCAGGACCGCCGTCGCCCGCTGGTACGGGCAGCGCCACCATGTGGAGCTGGACCCGGACAGCGAGGTCCTGATCCTGTTGGGCTCCAAGGAGGGCCTGTTTCACGTGCCCCTGGCCGTATGCGATCCCGCGGACGTGGCCCTGGTTCCGGACCCGGGCTTTCCGGCCTACCGGGTCGGGGCCTATTTCGCCGGCGCCGAGGTTGTCTCCATGCCCCTGCGCGCCGAGCAGGGCTACCTGCCCGATCTGGGCTCCCTGGCGCCCGAGGTGCTGCGCCGGGCGCGCATCCTCTATCTGAACTACCCGCACAACCCCACCGGCGCCACCGCTCCGCTGCGCTTCTTCTCTGAGGCGGTCGCCCTGGCGCGGCGTTGGGGCGTGCTTCTGTGCCACGATTTCGCCTTCGGACAGTCCGGGTACGACGGCTACCGCGCCCCCAGCATCCTGGAGGTGGAGGGTGCGCGGGAGTGTGCGGTGGAGATGATCAGCTGGTCCAAGACCTTCTGCATGTCCGGATGGCGGCTGGGTGCGGCCGTGGGCAATGCCTCGGCGATCGCCGCGCTCGGGGAGGTGGAGAGCCACATCCACAGCGGCGTCTTCGCGCCCATCCAGGTGGCGGGGGCTGTGGCCCTGGAGGAGGTGGCGACATCGGGGTTCCTGGTGGCCCTCAACGAGACCTACCGGGCCCGACGGGATACCATGCTGGCGGCCCTGCACGCCCTTGGCCTGCAGGTGCGGCGCAGCCGTGCCACACCCTTTCTGTGGCTGGGCTGCCCAGACGGGGGCCCATCCGCACCCTACGCCAACTGGCTGCTTGAGCGCACGGGCATCGCCGTGACCCCCGGCGCGGTCTTCGGGGCCGGCGGGGAAGGGTTTCTGCGCCTGTCGCTGACCGCCCCCACGCAGCAGATCGAGGAGGCCGCGGAAAGGCTGCGACGCCTGGGTCCGCAGGCCCTGCGCCATCCTGCCCCCGAGCTGCCGCCGGACCTCACGCGACCGCTGCCGGCCTCCGCCGCCGTTGCGCGGCTGGCGTCGGGCCCTCAGGTGCAGGCGGAGAGCTCCGAGGACACGTTGCTCGGATGCCTCTAGTTCCTCCGGCCCTCCGGCTAGGCACACTTGCCAGTACCGGAGCCAGCGCCTATACTGCGATAGTCAGAGAACGTCAGGCCGGAGCCCGGTTGGACGGGAGGGCTGAGCGTGGCTTGTCTCACGGACGACATCGAGCGATACCTCCTGCGGATGCTGGGGGAGGGCGTGACGCTTGAGATCCAGCGGGCGGAGGTGGCGGACCGCTTCGGCTGCGCACCCTCGCAGATCAACTACGTGCTGCTGACGCGCTTTACCCCGGCCCGCGGGTTTTTCGTCGAGAGCCGGCGTGGCGGTGGCGGCTACATCCGGGTTTCCCGGCTGCCCGAGGATGCCTGGGGCGAGGCCGGCGATCTGCCGGAGGCCCTGGACCAGGCGACTGCCGAGCACCACATCGCACGCCTCGTGGAGGCCAGGCGTCTCACGCCGCGCGAGGGGGCCCTGCTGCGTGCCGTCGTCAGCCGCGACGTGCTCAACCTGCCGCTGCCCCTGCGGGATCGCGTCCGCGCGGCGGTGCTGCGGGCCGGGATCGGAGGCGCCCTGCGCTGGCAGCAGGAATACGCCAATGGGGTGCAGCGGGTGGGGATGGAGCCGTGATGTGCCAGCAGTGTCACGAGCGTCCGGCGCTCTACCACGTCACCCGGGTGGTGGACGGCAACACCGAGCAGGACCTGCACCTCTGCGAGGTCTGCGCGGCCCAGCATGGCGAGGCGATGCTCAAGGGCCCCGTGCTGGATCCCAGCTTCTCGATTCAGCAGTTCCTGGCGGGCCTGCTCGCCGGCATCACGGACCAGACGGAGGCCCAGGCCGCCCAGGAGACGGCGAATTCCCGGCGCTGCCCCCGTTGCGGGTGCGGTTACCACGAATTCACCAAGACAGGGCTCCTGGGTTGCCCAGAATGTTACGATGCGTTCTCCGAACAACTTGAGCCCCTGGTGCGGCGGATCCACGGCAAGACGCGGCACGAGGGCAAGGTCCCGCGCCGTGGCGGGGGAGCGTTGATGCGACGGCGCAGGGTGGAGGAACTCCGCAAGGCGCTGGCCGGCGCGGTGGCGGCCGAACAGTTCGAACAGGCGGCGGTGCTGCGGGACCAGATCCGCGCCCTGGAGAGGGCCCAGAAGCCGGAGTCCTGAGGGCCCGGGGAAGGGGGGCCGAGCGGTGGGAACGGAACTGGAAGGCATCCTGTCTGCGCCCGTGGGCGTCTGGCAGCACGCCGAGGCCCCAGCCGCGGACGTGGCGGTGTCCAGCCGCGTGCGTCTGGCCCGGAACTTTTCGGACCTGCCCTTTCCCCCGCGCATGCAGCCGGCGGACGCCGAGGCCCTGTTGGACCGCGTGACGGAGTTGGCGGCGGAGCTGCCCAGCGAGCTCGGCGAGTTCCTGGTCGTCGACCTCGCCGATCTGGCGCCCCTGGACCGTCAGGTGCTGGTGGAAAAGCACTTGGTGAGCCCGCAGCACGCGCAGCAGGGGCGGGGCGGGCTTCTGCTGCGGACCGACGAGCAGCTCTCGGCCATGATCCTGGAGGAGGACCACATCCGGCTGCAGGCCCTGTTCGGGGGACTGCAGCTGCAATCCGCCTGGGAACTGGCGAGCCGTTTGGATGACGCACTGGAATCCCACTGCGAGTGGGCCTTCTCCCCGGAACTCGGGTATCTGACCACCTGCCCGACGAACGTGGGGACGGCGCTGCGTGCCTCCGTGATGCTCCACCTGCCGGCGCTGTACTGGA
>JAKAUG010000335.1:0-1020 GCA_021827805.1 Bacillota bacterium
TCGCCACGCCGTGAGCAGCGCCGCCACACCCCCGGCGTGGGAGGTGGAGGCCGGATGGCCCCGCGCCTACACCGACGACTGCCCCGCGTGCCAGGTGTCCGCCCGCGCCGGCGAGGCCCGCAACCTCCTCGAGGCGCTGCGCATCCGCGCCATGATGGCCTTCGAGATCCCCCCCGGCTGGGGAGGGGTGATCCCCCTCGCCCGCTACCGTCTCCACCAGGCGGAGGAGCTGGCCCGCGAGGTGGGCCCCACGCTCCGGCCGGAGGACCGCTGGACCGCCATGCGGGCGCTCGACAAGATCGCCGAGGCCCAGGCCGCCCTCCGGGGCTGGCTCCGCGTCGAGGATCTGCCCCGGGCCGCCGATGCCGCCTACGTGGCTTGGGACGCGACCACGGACATCACCGGCGCCTGGTGGCAGGCCCGCGCGCTCGGGAGCGCCGCGGCGGCGTGATGGCCACCCCGCCCGTCGAGGGGTCGCGGCTCATGAGGCGGTCGCTCCAGGCGGAGATGGAGCTGGTCGCCCACGGCCACGGGGAGAAGCTCTCCCGGATCGCCGTTCGGCAGTGTCGGGAGTACGCCCTGGGGTGGGCCCAGCACGTCCGCCCCAGCCTGCAAGAGGAGGTGGCGCTCGACCTGTTCGAGTGGCGGCTCCGCGAGGTGGAGCGCGACTGGATCCACGGGGAGGAGCGGTTCCTGGGGCGCGTTCCCCCCGATGGACGGCGCCGGCGGGGAGAGTTCGACCCCCGCTGACGGCGGCGCGATGCCGCCGGCATCACCCCACGACCGGACAGAAACCGGGCAGAAACCGGGCAGAAACCGGGCAGAAACTCCCCCTCGGCGATCTGGCCGGGTTTTTGTCCCCTTCTTGGCGCGGCGCGGGACGCACACCCCCCCGCCGTCCGCTATCCTCCGAGCGCCGCTGCCGACCGTCGCGGGTGGTCAGTCACCCGGCCGGGGGCGAGATCAGAAGGAGGTGACGTCAGAATGGCCAAGACGCTCCAGAGCGCCGCCGCCAACTAC
>JAKAUG010000335.1:1030-4252 GCA_021827805.1 Bacillota bacterium
GACCGCAAGATCCCGACGATGATCCAGAACTACGGGGCCAGCGGTCAGTACGCGGTTCGCGACTGGCAGGAGGGCGAGACCGAGTTCCTCGGCCGGGCCCCCCGCCCCGAGCGCACCCAGGCGTACGCCGAGTCGTGGAACACCAACCCGACCGCCTACGCCGAGTCGATGCGCAAGACCTCCGGGTCCAAGTGGGCCCGCGGGATGCAGGACAAGATGTAGTCCTGGGGGACGGCTCTCGCGGCGACCGGATGCGCAGCAGCGGCCCCCGCAAGATGTCCTCCCAACCCCCCGCGTCAGCGGTAGGCTCCGCGGGGATGGCCCTCTGCCTCGACGACTTCATCGCCGCCTACACGGGCAAGGTGACCGGCGCCGGCACCCCCTGGCCGTGCAGCGGGTTCCCGGCCGGGCAATGCACCGCGCTGGCCTGCCTGTGGTGCGAGAATCTCGGCCTGACGACCCCGTGCGGGTACTGTGGCGCCCCCGACCGCTGCGACGGGGTCTGCTGGTCGGGGGGCAGCTATCCGGGCTGGGAGTGGATCGCCAACGATCCGACCAACGTGCCGAGCCCTGGCGACCTCGTCGCTTACCACAAGTGCTCGGAGCAGGGCATCGGCCCCAACGGGCACGTTGACATATTCGTGAGCGGGAACGTCGATAGCTTCACGTCGTTCGCGCAGAACTGGGGAGGGCAGTACGCCCACCTGGTCGCCCACAACTACGCCTGTGTGCTGGGGTGGCATCACCCCACCGGCGGCGTGCCGGGTTGCGGGGCCTCCTCCCCACCCGCAAGCTCCGCGTCCCCACCCGCAAGCTCGACGTCCCCGCCGCAGAGCTCGGCGTCCCCGCCCGCAAGCTCCGCGCCCACCAGCGCGCAGCCGCCGCCGGCGGCGCCGTGCCCGCCCGGGTACGAACAGGTGGGGAGCTTCTGCTACCCCCCAACCGGCGGCCCCTCGAGCTCCGCAGGTGGGGCGCTGCTCCTGGCGGCCGCGGGCCTCGCCGGCGCCGTGGCGCTGCGCGCGGATCCCGGCCTGCGACGCCAGATCGGCTCCCTCCGGCTGACGCGGCCGTCGCGGCGGGGGTGAGGTGCGCTACCACACCGTCATCTCGGCAGAGGTTCCCGGCGTCGGGGACTGGCAGGACGGGCGCACCATCTGGCAAGCGGAGCTGTTGAGCTACAGCCTGCACCGGGCTGGGGTCGACGGGCCCCTCACCGTCTGCATGGCCGGCGGGGAACTGGCCATCCAGGGGGCGGAGACCTTCGCCCACCCCAATTACCGCTTCACGGACCGGGCGGACTACCCCCCCTTCAACCGTCCCATGGGGATGTGGGACTGGTGGCAGGCGACGGGCGGACCGAGGGAGGACGTGGTCTGCATCATCGACCCCGACTGCGTGTTTCTCCGCCACGTCGACGGCTCCGAGTTCCTGCCCACGCCCCACGTGGCGGTCGCCCAGGACTGGACCTGGCAGTGGGTCCTCGAGGAGTTCGCCTCGTGCATCCCGGGCGGGCAGGCCGTGGGGATCCCGATCTTCATCCGCCGGGACGACCTCGAGCGCCTCCTCCCCTGGTGGGTGGAGCACACCCGGGCCATCTACCGCCACAACAGCATCGAGCGCCAGCCGTGGATCAGCGAGATGGGCGGGTACATCGTGGCCGCCCGCGAGGCCGGCGTCGACGTGACGCACCGCCTCGTCGACTATGACTGTGACGCGATCCTGCACTACTTCGCGCGAACTGACAACGCCACGGTGTACCGCTGCCTCCAGGGCTGGGACAAGATCACCTACCGACCGTGGGAGCCCATCCCGTCGCTGGGGCCGCCGGCGCGCCAGGAGCTCGCCGCCATCCTGGCCGACTATCGCGCCTACCGGGAGCGGACGGGCCAGCCCATGAACCACGTGCCCGAGCTGGTGGACGAGCTCACGCTCGCCTCCCCGTGGGGGTGGTGAGGTGAGCTGTTCCGTCACCTGCACCGGGCAGACGGGCCCGGACGCCGGCATCGCCCGGGAGGTGTTCGCGGCCGCCCTCGCCGACCTCGGCGTGCCCAATCCGGGGGCCCACAACCTGAACAACCTGATGACCTGGTACCCCTACGAGGGCGTGGGCGGCTACAACCCGCTGGGGATCGAGGGGGGCGACACGGGCTGCGGCTTCTGGAACTACGCCTGCGTGAGCTGCTTCTGCTCGGTGGCCCAGGGGGGGTCGGAGTACGCCTCCCGGTGGGGGCCGAATGGCCTGTACCCCGCCATCCACACCTGCCTGGCCAACGACCTCCCGCTCGACCAGTGGGCGTGTGTCCCGGGGCTGTTGGACAACCTCCAGGGCTGGGCCACCGGCGACTTCGGCCCGCCCTACACCTACGCCTGGGCCCTCCACGTGCAGGCGGCCGCCGCCTGCTCCGCGTCCTCCCCGCCCCCATCATCGCCACCCCCGTCATCGCCACCCAGCTCCACCCCCGCGCCCAGCTCCGCACCCACCTCGGTAGCACCGCCACCCCCGCAGGGCGAGGTGGTCGCGGGAGGTTCGTCCGTCGCCTCCGGCCTCTTCCTGCTGGCGGGGGGCGCCGGGCTCGGATACCTGGCGCTCCGCTCCCACCGCCGCACACCCCCACCTCCGGGTCTATCCTTCCGGGCAGTGCGTCCATCGAGGAGGTCCGGCTGAATGGCCACCATCACCACGGGGAGGTCGGTCCCGTCCGCCAACCGGGTCACGGCCCCCACCTCGGGGGTTGTGCGCCCCAGCCGCCAGGCCCGCAGCAAGGATCACACCGGCGCCATCCTGCTCGGCGGCGCCGCGATCTTCGGGGGCCTCGGCCTCTACGAGCTGCTCAAGGGCCCATCGAGCGCCTCCGTCGCCGCCTCCACGTCGCCGCCTCCGTCGTCGACGTCGCCGCACCCGTCGTCCTCCCCGCCGGCGTCGTCGAGCGGCAGCAGCCCGGGGGTCTCGACCTCCCCATCGTCGGCGCCCCCTTCGTCGCCGCCCTGGACGTGGGGGGCGTGGTGGTCCGGGGCGTCATTCAGCGACCGGGCCGCGGTGGCGTGCTATTGGGCTGTGCTCAATCGGCCCCCCCAGCTCCCCGCGCCGGGCATCTCCGGCCCGGCCCTGGGCTCGGCCTACGGCGACCCCTGGGCGGCCTGGTACAACGGCAACTGCGGGTACATCGGGAACTGGCTGGACAACGGGGCCTCGGCTCAGATCGCGTGCGCGGCCTTCCGCTT
>JAKAUG010000221.1 GCA_021827805.1 Bacillota bacterium
TGCATTGCGTACTGACCGCTAGGGCGGCTGGTACGCTATCGATCGCGCGTCCACTGCCGCAGTTGGGCCGCCTCGCGCAGGTCGGCGGCCCGGCGCGCGCGGAGGACCCGTGCGTCGCGCAGGCTTCCTACAGGAAAACGTGCGAGAGGGCTGCCGCCTTCAGGCGACAGATGCGTCACGCCCTTCCCGTCCGCTTCCTCATGCGGTGCGGGAGGGTGATCGGTTGTATGCCAGTCGCGCCCAGGGCAAGGCGCTGCTGGCCTGCCGGCTCGCCTCGCGCCCGGTGTGCCATGCCCCGCTCGAAGCGTCCCCGCCCCGATGCGACGCCGAGGGCAAGTGGGCGCGGCCGTCGGGGAGCGGGAAGGGATCCCCCGCGCGCGTTGCACCGAGACTCCGCCGCCTTGGGAAGGCGGAGTCATCACATACCGGAGCCGAACAGGACGGTGGGGATGGTGCGCACCAGGATGTATAGGTCGAGCCACAGCGACCAGTTGTCGACGTAACGGAGATCCAGCTCCATCCAGCGCCGGAAGTCGACGTTGTTGCGCCCTGAGACCTGCCAGAGGCAGGTGAGGCCTGGGCGGAAGGCGAGGCGGCGGCGGAACTCCGAGGCATACTGGCGCACCTCGTCCGGCAGGGGTGGTCGGGGGCCCACCAGGCTCATGTCCCCGAGCAGCACGTTCCAGAGCTGCAGGAGCTCGTCCACCGAATACTTGCGCAGCACGCGACCGACGCGCGTGATGCGGGGATCGTGGCGGATCTTGAAGACGGGCCCGTCCATCTCGTTCTGAGCCAGCAGGGCCTGGCGGCGCGCTTCCGCGTCGGGGACCATCGTCCGAAACTTGAAGCAGACGAAGATCCGGCCATGCAGGCCCACGCGCCGCTGACGGAAGACCACCGGCGCCCTGGGGTTCTCGAGCTTGATGGCCAGGGCAGCCAGCACCAGGACTGGCGAGGTCAGCAGCAGGGCCAGGCTGGCCACGCTCACGTCCAGGATGCGCTTGGCAGCGAGGCCCAGGGGATCCGGCTCAGGAGAGAGCAGCACCAGCCGTCCCCCATCGGGACGGCCGACCAAGCGGGCCCCAAAGGCGTCCATCATCCAGAGGACGGTCTTCCCCTCGCGGACAGCGCCCTCCACCAGGGGCCGCAGGCCCGGATCGTCCAGGGCGGCGGCCACGGCCACCTGATCCACGACCTGCTCGTGCAGCACCTCTTGCAGGTCTGGGTAGGCACCCAGGACCGGCAATGGCGAGGACGCGGGAACCTGGGCTCCGACCGGCAGCAGCAGCCCCACCGCGCGGAGGCCCGCCTCGCGCCGCAGCAGTGTCTGGCCCAGTTCCAGACATTGCTTGAGGGGACCGGCGAACAGCACGCGGCGCACATCCCGGCCCTGGCGGCGCCGCAGCCCCAGGTAGGCGCGCAGCAGGGCGCGCAGGACGATGGAGACCGCGAGGGCGAGCGCGGGGAAGCCCACCAGCACCAGCCGGCTGACGTCGAGTTCGTGCATCATGAGGTTGAAGGCCAGCAGGAGGATGCTCCCCGCAACGTTGATCACCACGGTCTCGCCCACCTCGGCGCTGAGGGCGCCGAGGCGGTAGGGCACGTCACGCCGCACGAGGAGGGACAGGATCCACCAGATCAGGCCCACCACGGGCAGCAGCTCCGCGTACCAATCCCCTTGGGCCGTGAGCCCTCCCAGGTGCCAGCGCACCACCAGAATGTAGGCACCCACGGCGAGCAGCACATCGAGCACGGAACTGAGCTCACGGCGGTACCTGCGCACGGAAGTCCCCCCAACGCCCCGGGCCCCGTCGCCGGCGGCGGTGACGGCAGTGACGGCATCACCTGGAAACGTTGGTAGTTTCGTTCCGGGACCGGCAGGATCCTCCTGGCATCACGCACAATCGACGTGGCGCAACAGAGGTGCGCGGCTGCGGGCGGCGAAACACTCCCCCCCTGCAGCGGCTTCGTCCAGGACGGCCCAGAGGAGGGCACCGCTTGAGCGGCGATGCGCCCACCGCCCCGCCCGCGTCCCGTTTGGTCCGCCTGTGGTCCGGGCTGCGCCGTGTGCTGCACTGGCCCCCGGTGCGCCTGCTGCTCCTCACCGTCTATTACCTGGCCGTGCTCATCACACTGCTGTGGATGTACGGGACCTCCCGGTACACACCACCGCCGTTCATCTACCAGGGCTTTTGACCGACGGGAGAGGGGCGGGCGGGTATGGGACGCGTTCTCGGGGCGGCAGGCGGCGGGGCCCAGCTGTGCCATGGCGGTGAGCCAGGCCTGTGATCCCCTACGATAGTTTCACCTACTTTGGCCTGCTGCTCTATCCGGCGGCCGCCGCCGTCCTGGTGGGTCTGGTGGGGCTGCGCGGCCCCTGGCGCACCTGGGCCATCGTGCTCATCAGCGCCGCCGTGCTCAGCGTGCAGTTCGCCAACCCCCTGGGGGACGCCGCCGCCCGGGCGTCGGGTCTGCGTCAGCTTCGCTTTTTGGGCTGGTACACGCTTGAGAGCATGATCCTCATCGGCCTCCTGCTCCTGCTGCGCAGGCGCGGGAGCAGGCCGCTCCCCTACTGGCTGGCGGTGGCCCTGGCCCTGGCCCCCCTGGTCGCCGTCAAGTTCCAACCGCTGTTGCTGGCGCACCTGGGCCCACATGCCGCGCCGATCAGCCCGCTCTTGGCCGCGGCCAACAGGCTGCACACGCCCCCGCGCACGGGCGTGACTCCGGGGTCCTCGCCCGGCATTCTCAACCCCACGACGGGGTACCTGGCGCTACCCGCGGGGCTCTTCGACACCCTCGGCTTTTTGGGCATCTCCTACATGACCTTTCGCGTCCTGGACGTGATCATCCTGATCCAGGATGGGATCGTGCGCGAATTCCGGCCGGGGGAACTGCTGGCGTACCTCACGTTCTTTCCCACGATCAGCGCGGGCCCCATCGATCGATACCGGCGCTTCGCCGCCGACCTCCAGGCGGGCCCGAGCTCCCGCGGGGACTACCTCCGCCACGTGGAGACGGGTATCCACCGCACGGTGCAGGGCCTGTTGTACAAATTCATCATCGCCACCCTCATCCAGCGCTACTGGCTGATCCCGGCGAGCGTGCACCCGGGCGCCTGGGGCCAGGTCGACTACATGTATGCATACAGCCTGTATCTCTTCTTCGACTTCGCGGGCTACAGCGCCTTCGCGATCGGCACGGGCCATCTGTTGGGAATCACGGTGCCCGAGAACTTCGCCGGACCCTTTCTGGCCCGGAACTTCCGTGAGATCTGGAACCGGTGGTTTATCACCCTGTCCTGGTGGCTCCGCGACCACGTCTACATGCGTTTCGTGCTGGGGGCCACCCGCCGCAAGTGGTTCGGCGGCAACCGGTACGCGGCATCCTACGTGGGCTTTCTGCTGACCATGGGTCTGATGGGCCTCTGGCACGGTCCGACAGCCTATTACCTGGTCTACGGCCTCTACCAGGGCGTGATGCTCATCGCCTACGACTTCCTGGCTCGCTGGAACAAACGGCGGCGCCTGGTTCCCTCCAACCTCCTGACGGAGTGCCTCTCCGTGTTCGTCACGTTCAACCTCTTCTGCTTCAGCCTGCTCATCTTCTCGGGCCACCTGTTCCAGTGAACCTGGGCGTTGGACCCGAAGGGACGACATCGCGGTTCGCGCCGCGCCGCGCTGAAGTGGCGTCAGCCTTTGCGCAGCCGGTCGCGAGGGCAGACTGCGGGCCGGAGCCAACGGTACCGTGGGTCCTCTGGCGCAAGGCACATGGTTCGCGGGGCTCTGCACCATGATCCGCCCGTCACCGCGGCCTGGTCTCCTCGCGAGGACGCCTTTCGGCGCTCGGGTTGCGAGGGCGAGTGGCACAAAGCGCAAGGGGCCTTCCTCGGCTTCTGGGGTGCTCCCGTCAGCAGGCGCGCAGGAACTCGGTGTACCTCTCCTCCAGGCCGGCGGAGATGCGGTCTGCCGTACGGAGCCCGATCCCTTTGACCTGGTGTGCCTCCACCTCCGCGGGTGCGCCAGGCCGAGGTGCTCGAGGCCCGCCAGTGCCTCTGGCGGACCCGCTTGCGGCCCGTCCGGCACGGGTTGCGCACAGCGAGGCGGCGTTGGCGGGGGGCCTTCCTCCATGGCTGAACATCAGTCGCCAGGCAGGTATACGCCGTTTCGGCTGCGGCCGATCGGCGGTTAACGGTCAGTGACATGAATGGATCTGTGGTCCCATCGCAATGATGCAGAACAATGCGGATCGCAC
>JAKAUG010000169.1 GCA_021827805.1 Bacillota bacterium
AGGCAGTGCGGCAGGCGCTGGACGCACCTGAGGCCCCTGGGCTTCAGGTGCGTCCAGCGGGCACGGTGGGTGGATGAGGGTGCATCCTGCCGTGGTCCGTTGCCGGGCGCTATCCCTGACGGGTGTGCCCTCCAGCCGGTTCTCCGCAGGATAGTGCGGAATCCATAACGAATGATGCACAAGCGGCAAGGTCTGCAAGCGCAAACCGCAGGATCCCACAGCGGACAAGGGATATGCCGGTGCCGGACGAAGGGGATGGAGGGGGCCAGTCTGTCAGCTGAAGCTTCGAGGGCCCGTCGGGGGAGGTTCGGGCGGATCGGCGGGGCCGTGGCGCTGGTGCTGATCGGCGTCGTTGTGGGGCAGGCCCTGCCCCGGGTCGCGGTGAAGGCGCAGGGGACCGACCCTCTGGGCACCGTGAAACTGGTCTACGACCTGCTGCAGGCGGACTTCGCGGGCCATGTCAGTTCGCAGGCCCTGGTGACCGGAGCGCTGGAGGGCATGCTGCAGGCGACCGGTGATCCGTTCACCCAGTACCTGGCGCCCGCGAGCAGCCAGGACTTCAGTGACAGCCTGAACGGGTTCTCCGGCGTCGGGATCCGCATCGCCACCACCGCGCAGGGCGACGTGATCATGCAGGTCCTGACCGACAGCCCGGCCTCCAACAGCGGCCTGTTGCCTGGGGACGTGATCGTGGCGGTGGATGGCCATCCCACGGCCGGAGTGCCCCTGGCCACCGTCGCCCAGGAGATCCGTGGTCCCGTGGGGAGCACCGTGCATCTGGAGGTCCTGGTGCCGGGCGGCGTCGGAAGTTCCCCGATCTCCGTGACGCGGGGTTTCGTCGCACCGGACACGGTGTTCGCCAGCGTGCCCAAGCCCGGTATCGGTCTCATCCAGATCACGGAGTTTGGTTCGGCAACGGCGGCGCAGTTCGCCAAGGCCTATCAGGGGCTGCAGCAGGAGCCCGGAGGCCTGCGCGGGCTTGTTCTGGATCTGCGAGGCAATCCGGGGGGCTATCTGGACGCGGCCGTGAAGATCGCCGACATGCTTGTCCCTCCAGGGCCATTCCTGCAACTGGTCAATGCCCACGGTCAGGTGACGACGTACTCCGCTCCCGAGCACGCGCCCGCCCCGCCCATCGTGGTGCTCGTGGATGGCAACACGGCAAGCGCCGCCGAAATCCTGGCCGGAGCCCTGCAGTACCGTGGCACGGCGCTTGTGGGCGCCACCACCTATGGCAAGGGCACCGTCCAGGAGGTCTTCCCCCTGCCAGGAGGAGCCGCGGTGAAGGTCACGGTGGCGCACGACCAGTTGCCCAGCGGCGTCTCGTGGAACCACCACGGGCTGGTGCCGAACGTGCAGGTTGTCCCGCCCACCCCGCCGGCGCCCCCCAGCTTCCTGCCCCTGGCTGGCGGTGAGTTGGTCTCGGGCGCGGTGGGTCTGGATGTCTTGGCCGTGCAGCAGCGTCTGGAATACCTGGGCCTTCTGCACGACGACACGAGCGGCGTGTTGGATGGCGCGACAACAGCCGCGGTGCAGACCCTGCAGCGGCAGAATGGGCTGGCGATCACGGGCCGGGTCGGGCCAACGGACGCGCAGACCCTGCAGAACCTGGTCGACGCCCGGATCCTGCAACAGGAACAGAGCCCGCGCGGGGATTCGGTATTGGAGAAGGGTTTGGAGCTTCTGCAGGGAGCGATGGGCGGACCGTCGGCTTAGGAGGCGAGGCACGTGGACGCCGAGGGGGCCAACGAGAGGCTGCAGGCGCCGGCGACCTGGCCCGCGGGGGCTGAGGATCCGCCCATCCGCGTGCCGTTGCGGGGCAACATCCCGGCGGGCCCGGCGGTGCGGGCGCTGCTGGACACCGCGCCGCTGCAGCGCCTGCGCGGTGTGCGCCAGTTGGGCCTGGCCCACCTGGTCTATCCGGGGGGCGGCCACTCGCGGATGGAACACAGCCTTGGTGTCTACGCGATGGGACGGCAGCTGTTGGGGCACCTGTTCGCCCGCGAAGGGGCGCGGTACCTGACGGCGGAGGACGGGTACGCCTTTTTGGCCGCATGCCTGCTGCACGACGTCGGGCACTACCCGTTCTCCCACACGCTGGAGGAGCTCCCGCCGCATCCCGAGGGACGTGTGCGGATCGTGCGGCATGATGAACGCGCCAGGGAACTGCTGTTGGAGGATGCCACGGTGGTCACCGTGCTGCGCAACTGGTGGGGCTGCCCGCCGGAACGCATCGCGGGGATCATCGATGAGCAGTCCCTGGAGGGTGGGGAGCGCGATGCCCGACTGCGGCACCTGCTCTGTGGTCCCCTGAACCCCGACCGGCTGGACTACCTGCAACGGGACAGCCAACACGTGGGCGTGCCCTACGGGCGCGTCATCGACGTCGAACGCCTGCTGGGCAGTGTGCAGTTCGTGCCCGGCGGCCGCGAGCTTGGGGTGCGGCCCAAGGGCGTCTCCGCCGTGGAGACCCTGATCTTCGCCTCCTACCTGATGTATCGCGAGATCTACTGGCACCATGCGGTGCGGGCCGCCGGTGCCATGCTGAAGCGGGCCGTGTCCGAAGCCCTGCTCTCGGGCGAGCTGGATGCGGGGCGTCTCGTGGCGGCCGACGACGAGCAGGCGATGGGGATGCTGCGCGGCTGCTCCAACCCGGCGACCCGCGAGTTGGTGGCCGGCCTGGGCCCCGGGCGAGGCCTGTACCGCAGGGTCTGGAGCGGAAGCCTTGAGCAGGTGGACCGCCTGCCTGCTGGCGCCGCGCGGGACCTTTTGCAGGCGCTGGAGTCCGCGGATGCCTGGCAGGCGGAGCGTCTGCTGGGCGAAGTGCTGCGGGGCTACCAGGACCGGACGGGCCAGGCCGTGGCCGCACACCAGTTGCTGTGCGATGTGGCGGGCCGGGGCAAGGAACTCTTTTTCGAGGTTCCTCTGGTCGACAGCCCTCTCGGAGCGGCGAGCACGGCCGATCCCGAGGTGTCGCTGATCGCGCCCTCGCTGTCCCACAACTTTGAGCTGCATGCCAAACGCATGCAGCTCCTGGCCGCACCGGGCCTGGTTCGGAGCCTGGCAGCATATCTGGGCCTCGGCAGGGTTGGGGTGCCGGCATGAGTCAGCCGGGGCCGTGGGAACTGTTGCAGGCTGCGCACTCCATGACGGAGCGGTCCTGGGCCCCTTACTCCCGCTTCCGCGTCGGCGCGGCGCTTCTGAGCGCCAGCGGTGCGCTCTTCCGTGCCTGTAACGTCGAAAACGCCTCGTACGGCCTGAGCCTATGTGCCGAGCGGGCGGCCGTGGCCGCGGCCGTGGCCGCCGGAGAACGCGACCTGGTCGCGCTGGCCGTCTGGGGGGAGCGTTCCGCCCAGGAGCCCTCGGGCCCCTGCCTGCCGTGCGGGGCGTGCCGGCAGGTCCTGGCGGAGTTCTGCTCACCCGAGTTCCTGGTCTGGACGGTCGGTGGGGACGGCCTCCCAGAGGCCTGGACCCTCAAGGATCTGCTGCCAGCAGCGTTTACGCTTTCTCCGCCGACCAAGGGCGCCGCCGAGGCGCGCCGGGCGGGTACGGGGGGGGGACGGGGTTTGAAGACCGTGGCTGAGGTGCCTGGAGATCTCGGAACCGAGGTGATCCGGCGGGAGATCGGAGGATTGGCCGCGCGCGCTCGCGTGCCGGGCGCCATCGCCGTGGTGGCGGGAGCCCTCTGCGGGGCCCTGGCCGGTGCTGGTGTGGCGGGTCCCGCGCTGGCTCCCGGGGCAGCCCTGGGACCTGTCGCCGGATTGATCTTCCCCCCCCTGCTGGGTCTCATCGCGCTGCTCTTGTGGAGCGGCGAGGTCGAGGCGGCCCGCGGCGAGGCCGAGCGTTGGCGAACCCTCAGGGCACGCGGGGCCGACAGCCGCTGGCTGCTCGCCACGACCCTCTCCGGCCTTGCCCCTCTGATCTGGCGCGGCCTCGGTCTCGTCCTGGGCGCGGGGGTCGTGCTGACGGTCACCGTGGACTGGCTGTCTGGAGGAGGTCCCCACGCGGGCTTCGGGCTCTCCCTGGCCTGGGCATTGTTGGCATTCGTGGTCGCGCTCGCCGCGGGG
Source organism: Bacillota bacterium (assembly GCA_021827805.1). GTDB lineage: Bacteria > Bacillota > Sulfobacillia > RBS10-35 > JAJYVN01 > JAJZWQ01. Next base: position 4,068 of record JAKAUG010000169.1, read on the forward strand.
GTGGTCGCCCGCCTCAAGGGCCTGGAAGACTGGGTGCACCCACGGGCTCGCGGCGCCTCGGCCTCCAGGTTCTTTCGCCTTTGGCCGGAGGCGCTCGCGGCTCTGGTGGCCGTGCTGCTTGCGCTGGCGGCCCAGAGCTATGTGTCCGGCGGCGCCGGCGGCGGATTCGGGCTCCTGCCCC
>JAKAUG010000290.1 GCA_021827805.1 Bacillota bacterium
GCGTGTCGCCCGAGTGGTCCGCGAACGTTTTACGCGCCGACGGATTCCTCGGCGGAACAGCACCTGCAACGACAAGGGCAGCGCGACAGGCCAACCCGACGAGTCGGCGGACTTGGGGTGGGCCCGCGGTGAACCGCGGGGCGCATGTCTGGGCGACGCGCGTCTCGTCCAAATCACGCTGGATATCAGCAAGACGCCGGAAGGGTCCATCCCCTCCGCCTGGTCGGTGCCGCCTCGGCACGGGGACCGTCGTGGTGGGCACCAACGTGCCGCGGCGTCCACGTTCCAGGCGGGACGGCGCACGGTCGATGCATCCGGGTAGGAGTGGCCCCCGCCAGAGTCGAAGGGCTGCTCTGCTTCGACGGGGAGGGATGGTGACGGTGCGCATCGTGCTGACCGGGGCGACAGGCAAGGTGGGCAGCCGCGTTTCGCGGCGGCTGCTGGGGCAGGGGCACTCGGTCGTGGCGCTGGTGCGCCGGGACGAGGCTGCCCAAGAGGTGAGACGCCTGGGCGCGGAGCCGGCGCTGGGCGACCTCCGGCAGCCCGAAACGCTCCGGTCGGTGGTGGCCCGAGCCGAGGCCGTGCTCCACTTCGCGGCGTTCTTTCGGGGGGCGACGGAGGCGGAGGCACGCGCGGTCAATCTCGACGGCACCGTGGCGCTGGCCCGGGCGTGCGTGGCGGCGGGCGTGCCGCGGCTGCTGTTCGCCAGCACGACCATGGTCTACGGGCCGCCGCGCGAGCGGCCCGCGCGGGAGGACGACCCCGTTGCGCCGACGGGAGTCTACCCCGCCAGCAAGGCGGAGGCGGAGCATGTGCTGCTGGCGGTGCCGGGGCTCGTGGTGCACGTCCTACGCCTCGCCTTCGTCTACGGCGACGGTGATTCCCACTTGGCGGAGGCACTGCCGTTCTGGCGAAAGATGGAAGCGGGTGAGCGCATCCAGCTCGTGCATCACGCCGATGTGGCGCAGGCCTTCGTGCGGGCGCTCGGAGAGCCGGGTGCGCGCACGGGGCGCATTTACAACGTCGCGGACGACGCGCCGACCACGGTGGGGGAGATTCTGCAGACGCTGGGGGAGGAGCCCTCGCCGGAGGCAGCGGCGCCTGCGGGGGCGTGGGGCGCCATCGCCGACACCACGCGCATCCGCGCCGAGCTGAACTTCCGCCCCTCGATCCCCACGCTGTGGGCGGCGCGGGAGGCGGGTGCACTCTAGGAGGCGGCACCAATCCACATGGGACGGGCTAACAGCAGTACGAGCGAACCGCGGCGCAGCGTCGGCGTGGCGGGCTTCCACAAACGCTCCCCTTCTTGACGGCCTCGTCCTTGAGAACTGTTGCGCAATTGGCACGAGCTGTCGCCAAGCGCTGTCAGGCTGGCACGGAGTTCCCGGGGTTGGGCCTGGACGTGGTCGCCAGTGGGCATTTCGGATGCGGTTGGATGATCCGGCGAAACACAGACAAGCCCCGCCTGGGTCGGCGGAGCTTGTGGGGTGGTCCGTGGGTTATCGGTCCAACCCTCGGTCCTGATCGCGCACCAGCCGGTGTTTCGGCGGCGTCGCCTGCTCGCTTTCACGCACCTGCCGGATGGCGTGGAGATAGCGGCCAATCATGAACTGGGTCGCTTCCGCGGTCACCCGCACGAAGAGTTCGATGTCGCCGCGGAACTGAGAGGTTTCGAGGGCCTCCATGTACATGGCCCGGTTGGTCTTGGTGTACAGGGCCGGCGGATACCCGTCGCGCATGAGCAGTAGATTGACAACCATCCGGGAGACCCGGACGTTTCCGTCGATGAATGGGTGGATGCCCGCCAGGTCAATATGAGCCCTGGCCGCGTATCGCACGGGGTGCTCCTCCGCGTCGCGGTTCCGGAACCGCTCGATGTACTCAGCCATGAGCTGCGGCACCTGGACGGGATTCGCCGGCACGTGCATGGAACCGCGGATGTAGACGGGTTGAGTGCGGTATCGCCCTGCTTCAGGTCCGAGAATGCCCTGAGTGATCCGCTGGTGCAGGCAGAGGATGGTTTTCTCTGTAAGTGGCGCCTTGCCGCGCACGAGGTCTTGCAGTTCTCCTAACGCGTCCCGGACGTTCACCACCTCAAGATGCTCGCGCAGGGTCTTGCCGCCGATGGTGATGCCGTGCTCCAGGACGACCTGGGTCTCGTGCAGCGTCAGCGTGTTGCCCTCGATGGCGGTGGTCTCGTGAGCGTACCGGATCGTGAAGTCGTCCAGCAGGCTGCGCAGTGTTGGCTCCGGTAGCGGCCCTGCCCTCGCAATCTCCTGCTGCTGGGCAGTCAGATGTTCAAGAATCGCGTCCAGGGGCTCCGGTGTGCTCATGGCGTCACCACCTTAAGCGGGTCAAGCGTAGCACACGCCACCAGGTACCGTTGGCACCGTCTGATATGGGTCTGCGGTTCCCGTAACCCCAAGTACCACGTGACACTGCGGCACACCGTGACCAGTTCACCGTGTTCGGCACACCGGACAGGGTGCAGTTGGCTCAGGCCTCACCGGTCCATCACGCCCCGCTCCCGGAGCCGGTACTCGGCCGTCGCACCGCGAGTTCGGTCATGGAGGGTTCCTGGCCGATAGGCGACGCCTCCCTCCCGTACCGCGCTGAAGTGAAACGACCGCCACCACCGCCCCAACCATCGCCTTCCCGAGCGCTTCGTCTTCCTCAAGCCCCTCCGACCAGACGACCGATCCATCCTGCGCCCCTCTATCCCCTTCAGAACCACCTGAACATGCAGCTCATTGAACACGCATGTTCTACCGCTTATGGCACCTCAGCGCTCGAGGATGCACTACTGAGAGCCTATCCAGAAACCGCCTCTATGTTCTGCACCCTTCGCTGCGAACCGTGCGACACAAGAGACTGGCACCAGGGGGGAACGCGTGTGGAGTTTGTGGATAGGCTCCTACAGTGTTCCGACGACATGCGCGCCCTGCTTGCACAATGGGTGAGCCCGCCAAGACGCCAAATGAGCCGAGGTCTGAAGGAACTGCAGGCCAGAAGAATCCTCTGGGGAAACCCCGGCAGGAATTGAGTCCTCGCTGGTGCGCGTGGCGATACAGCCTTTTGGACGCGCCGCTTGCCAACTTCGTTCCCAGGGACGCGAAGATCCCGGCTATGTGCGGTGTACACTGCGCAAGATGACACCGTCCAGGCCGCCGGCACGCGCTCGGCGTGAACCTCACGGGAGGTAGGCCGCCGTTGGATCTGTGGCATTTCCTGATCGGGCGCCCGCTCAAGCGTTCTGAGGTTCAACATGAGGAGATCGGCACGACCGAGGGGCTCGCCGCGCTCTCGCTCGATGCCCTGACCTCGGTTGCCTACGGTCCAGAAGCGATCGTGGTGGTGCTGGCGACGGCGGGCGCGGCGGCCCTGCCCCTCATCGTCCCGGTCACCACGGCGATCGTGCTGCTGTTGGGGGTGCTGGTCCTCTCCTACATGCAGGTGATCGACGCCTATCCGGGCGGGGGAGGCGCCTACACCGTCTCCAAGGAGAACCTCGGATCCGTCTTCGGCCAAGTGGCCGCTGCCGCGCTGATCGTGGACTATGTCCTCACCGTGGCGGTATCCATCGCCGCTGGCGGGGCGGCGCTCACCTCGGCCTTCCCGGCGCTGCTGCCGTGGACGGTCCCGCTCGACCTGGTGGTCCTGGCGATCATCACGATGATGAACCTGCGCGGTGTCGCGGAAAGCGCGCGCGCGTTCCTGCTGCCCACGGTGGTCTTCATTCTGGGCATCCTGACGGTCATCCTCCTGGGCTGGGTCGCCCCCGCGCACGCACCTCAGGGGCCACCCCCTCTTCCACCGCTGTCGGACGTGATCGGGGTGGCACTGCTGCTCAAGGCCTTCGCGGCGGGATGCAGCGCGCTGACCGGCGTGGAAGCCATCGCCAACAGCGTACCCCTGTTCCGGGAGCCGCGCGTGCGGCGCGCAAAGCAGGCGGAATTGCTGCTCGGCATCCTGCTGGGGGTCATGCTCCTGGGGCTGGCGTCGCTCGCCGCCCATGACCACATCGGGCCCAGGACGCACCAGACCGTCTTGAGTCAGGTGATGCTGGCCGCCGTGGGGAGAGGATGGATCTTCTACATCACGACCGTCGCTACCACGGTGGCCCTGGCGTTGGCGGCGAACACCTCCTACGGGAGCCTGCCCGTGCTGGCGAGCCTGCTGGCACGTGACAACCTGCTGCCCCACCTCTTCGCCATCCGCGGCGATCGCCTTGTCTACCAGCACG
>JAKAUG010000145.1 GCA_021827805.1 Bacillota bacterium
CTGCCGCCCGGCAAGCTTCCGGTAGGCCTCCAGCCGGCGTTCGGGCAGACCACGCAGGGCATCGACCAGCTTCACGGCTCCGACCTCCGCAGGGGCACCACATTGGACGCGGCCGCGGGCTGGTCGGTGCGCTGCGCGTGCCGGATCAGGTAGCGGTAGCCCTGCTCGGTGAGGAAGAGCTGCCGCTTGTGCGCGTACTCCTGCTCCACGCTGTCCCGGGTCACAAGGGCGTAGAAGGTTGCGGGGCGCCCATCCTCCTTGGGGCGCAGGATGCGCCCCAGCCGCTGGGCCTCCTCCTGTCGCGACCCGTAGAGCCCGGAGGTCTCGATGGCCACGCTGGCCTCAGGCAGGTCGATCGCGAAGTTCGCGACCCGGCTGACGATGCAGGCCCGCAGCTCGCCGCGTCGGAATTGCCCGAACAGCTCCTCCCGCGCCGCCTGGGGCGTGGCCCCGGTGATCAGGGGCAGGCCCAGCTCCTCGGACATGTGCTGCAGCTGGTTCAGGTAGTGGCCGATGACCAGCACGCGCTCATTGCGGTGCGCCTCCAGCAGTTCGGCGACCAGCGGGACCTTGTCTGGGTTTTCCGCCGCCAGGCGGAAGCGGCCCGCACCCTCCGCGACGGAATATGCGGGCCGCAGATCCTGCGGAAGGTCCACGCGCAGCTCGTGGCACACGGCCGTGGCGATCCACCCCTGCCCTTCCAGCACGCGCCACGGAACCTCATGGCGTTTGGGGCCGATCAGGGCGAAGACATCCTCCTCCCGGCCGTCCTCCCGCAGGAGTGTGGCGGTCAGGCCCAGCCGGCGCCGGGCCTGGATCTCCGCGGTGATGCGGAAGACGGGGGCGGGTAGCAGGTGCACCTCGTCGTAGATGATCAGGCCCCAGTCGCGCTGGTTGAACAGGGACAGGTGCGGGAAGTCCACCAGCTCGTCGCGGTCGCCCGCCTCCCGGTCCTTGCGCCGCCCGGCGCGGTGGGTGAGGATCTGGTAGGTGGCGACGGTGACCGGAAAGATCCCCTTGACGGCACCGGTGTACTCGCCGAGTTGGTCTGGCTCCAGGGTGGTGCGCTCCAGGATCTCGCGCATCCACTGATGCACGGAGGTCACGTTCGCGCAGAGGATCAGGGTCTGGGCCCTGGTGCGGCAGAGGGCGCCGATGCCGACCAGGGTCTTGCCAGCGCCGCAAGGGAGCACGACGACGCCGCTGCCGCCCGCGGGTCCCCCCGCCCCCCACCAGGCATCCACGGCCTGGCGCTGGTAGTCGCGCATCTCCCACGGCTGCCCGGATCGTCCCGGATGGCGCCAGTCGACGTCCATCGCCGTCCCGGCGCGGTAGCCGGCGCGGTCCAGAACCGGGTGTCCGGCGCGCAGCAGGGCCTGCTTGACGTAGCCCCGCGCCAGCGGGTCGATCCGCAACCGTCCCGCCCCGGCAGGACCAAGAATGTGGGGCAGCATGGAGCGCAGCCGGGAGATCTCCTGCAGCAGCAGGGGATCCCTGGCGGTCAGCAGCAGATCGCCGCCCTCGGCGACCAGCTCGATCTTGCCGAAGCGCCGCGCCTGATCCAGCACGGTGGTCTTGACGTTATCCGGGGTGGGGAACTTACCCCAGCGATCCATCGCGGCCAGGACCTCGTCCGGGCCGAGCCCGGCGGATGCCGCGTTCCACAGCGAGAGCGGGGTCACCCGGTAGGTGTGCACATGCTCGGGGCTGCGCACCAGTTCCGCAAAGGACAGGAGATCATCCCGCGCGGCCTCGAAGTGGGGGTTGTCCACCTCCAGCAGCAGGGTGTGATCGCTCTGGACGATGAGGGGCATTTCCGGGCGATACGCGCCTGTGCTTCCCACCGCTTCCATCCTTTCTGTTCTGACGGGTCCGTTCAGGCCGGCAGGAGTTGCCGCAGGGCGCTGACCGCCTGCCGAAAGGCGTCTGGGCCGGAGAAGCCCTCGGAGCGACCCGCCAGTCGCAGGTGCGGCTCCAGGATCAACGGCACGCCACCCTGGCCCTCCAGGTCCCGCAGCAGTTGGGGCCACTGTCCGGCACCGCGCCCCGCCACCGTGTGCACGCCCTGGGCGTCGCAATCCTTGACGTGCGCGCAGGCCACCCAGGGGGCGAGCAGGGACCAACCCGCATCCTGGGGTGCCGCAACCCCGGAGCGCACGAAGTTCGCGGGATCCCACGCAAAACGCAGGTGTGGGGAGTCCACGGTGGCCAACAGTTGTCGGCAGCGTTCGGGCACGTCCCCCCAGAGGTCCACCTCGTTCTCGAGGAGCAGCGTCACCCCGTGCGTCGCGGCCAGTGCGCTCAGACGCTCCAGGCGCTGGCAGACCTCCGGGGCCAGGGCGGCCAGTTGGGCGGCCGTCTGCCCAGGCTCCGGATAGTAGGAGAAGATGCGGATGCGGTCCGTCTCAAGCAGCGCGGCCAACTCCAGCGCGCGGCCCAGGCGCCGTTCCTCCGTCTCCCGGGGCGCGCCGAGGGGACTCTTGCCGACCGGCGAGGCGACGCCTGAGACGGTGCAACCCGCGGCGCGCACCATGGTCAGCGCCCGCCGCGCCTGTGTGTCGTCCAGCTCCAGCACGTTGCGGCCGAAGACGGTGCGCAGTTCCGCGAGGCGGATGCCTTCGGAGACCATGACCTCAAGGGCTTGCTCCATCTCGGGAGCAATCTCGTCGGTGATGGCGCCAAGAGCGAACGGCAACCTGCATCTCCTTCCTGGAACCGCAGCAACCCCAGAACCCTACACGCCGAGGGGCAGGCTCAGAGGCAGCCCCCCGGCGGCGGAGGACCGGTAGATGGCCTCCACGATCTCCAGGGCCTTGGTGGCCTCCGCTCCATCCACGGCCGGCTGGTGACCGTCCCGGACGGCGCGGACGAAATCGGTGAACGCCGCGGCGTGGGCCTCCGGAGAGACCGCGCCCGGGTCGCTGGCGTTGCCCTGGCGTGTTCCGGCCTCATCGACCCTCGGCGACTCGCCCTCCAGGTACCACTGCACCTGGCGACGGCCCTCATCCAGGATCACGGTGCCGCGGGAGCCATGCAACTCCAGCCGCTCAGGGAAACCCGGGTAGGTGGCGGTGCTGCCCTCGATGACGCCGAGGGCGCCCTCCGCGGTACGGAGGATCGCGACGCCCACATCCTCGGTCCCGATCGCGTGCACCGCCGTGGCGGTACGGCCGGTCACCTCGACCACAGGACCCGCGATCCATTGCAGGAGGTCGATGGAGTGGATCGCCTGGTTGATCAGGGCCCCGCCGCCCTCGGTTTCGGGCCGGGCCCGCCAACTGCTGCCGCGATAGTACGCTTCCTGGCGCCACCATTTCACGTAGCAGTCGACCAGATGCAGCCGGCCGAGGCGCCCCTGCTCGACCGCCTGCTTCACGGAGGCGCACAGCGGAATGAACCGATGCTGGAAGAGGCCCCCCAGCATCACACCCCGGTTCCGGCAGAAGGCCTGCATCCCGCGGGCCTCTCCGACGGTGCGGGCCAGCGGCTTGTCGACGAGCACGTTCTTGCCCGCCGCGGCCAGCCGGTCGGTGAGTTCCGGGTGGGTGTGCGGTGGGGTGCAGAGGTGCACGATCTGAACCTCGGGATCCAGCAGCAGTTCCTCCAGGTCCCGATAGGCACGCGGCACGCCGTTCTCGGCCGCGAAACCCCGGCTTTTCTCCGGGGTGGTGCCGAGGTTCCCCAGCAACCGGACCTCCGGGACCAAGCGCAGCGCGGTCGCGTGCATGCGCGCGGCCAGACCCGTCCCGACCAGGGCCACCCCGAGGGTGGCCGTTCCGCTCTGTCCCACGTCCAGCCTCCCCGCAGGCACCTCCCGCCTTTCTTCGGCACAGATCGGCGGGCACCCTGCCACGCAGGTCCCGCTGCCTCTACCGAAGGAAGGCATGGCCGCCAGCAAAAGGAGGGGCGCCGCTGATCACCGGTCTTGGCCACGAGGCGTTCGGGGATCTGGATTGTGCGCTCGCCTTCCACCGCGAGGGACTCGGACCGCGGGAGGCCTTCCGGTTCCATCACGCGCGTGGGGGCCGGACCGTATACTTCCAGTTGACCTCTTCCCCACGGTCAAAGCCGGGGGATTCCCGATGATCGCCCATCGGGGCTTGCTGCTTCGCCGGGGACCGCCTGCTCATCAGGCTTTCGCCCTCGCGGGTCTCACGTCTCCTCCACAGGCAGACACCGCCAGCCCGGCGGCCAGGGACTTGGCGCCGCGTGGCTTGTGCGGCGCAGTGCCTCGAACG
>JAKAUG010000268.1 GCA_021827805.1 Bacillota bacterium
CGATCCTCCCTGCACGCTGGTGGAGGCGCGGCTCGAGACCGGGCGCACGCACCAGATCCGCGTGCACCTGGCCTTCGCCGGTCATCCTGTCGTGGGCGACCCGCTGTATGGCAACCCGTCGCGCGACCCCGCGGAAGCCCGAGACCTTGGCCGGCAGGCGCTGCACGCTTACCGCCTGGAGGTGACCCACCCGGTGAGCGGAGAACGGCTGGTGTTCGAGGTGCCGCCACCCCCAGACCTGGAGGCCGTTTTGGAGAGGATGCGCCAGCATGGGCGCGGATAGCGCGCACGGCCGTGCCACCTGGACCGTGGTCGGCGCCTGGGGGCGCTGGCCGGCGCCTGGAGGCGCGCTGCGCGGCCACCTGGCCCGCTCCGGTGCCGGGGGGGCGCTGCTGGTGGGTGCGGGAAGCGGCGTGGTCGGCAGACTCGGCTATCACCTGGAGTCCTGGGCAGAGCTCTCCGCCGTCCTTCTGCCGGACCTTGCCCCGGAGCATATCTCCGACCTCTGGGCCCTCGGCAATGCCACCGCCGCCGCGGTGGAGGCCGGAAAGCGCCGCGGGCTGCTCACGGTGCTGGCTCCGCTCGAACCCATCGACGCCTGGAGGGCGCTTGGCCGGCCCGGGGTGCTGGATGTCCGCGGCCTTGGCCCCGGAGACACCATGCATTGCGCCGGTTGGCGCTGCACGCTCTTCAGCGAGGGGGAGGGGCAGACCGTCGTGCGCCTGGAGGCCGCCGGCGGGACCGTGGGCCTGGTCTGCGCGGGCACCAGGCCTCTGGTGCCCGCGCCACTGAGCGCGGCGCGCCTGCTGATCGTGGAGCTCGGGCCGCGGGAGGGTGGGGGACTTGGGCCCGCCGAGGCGGCGCAGCTCGCCGCCGGGGCCGCGGCCGAGACGCTGCTGCTCTGCCATCGTGATCCAGGCGACCCCGTGGCCGAGATGCTGGCGGAGGCCCGCGCACGCTTCGCCAACACCCTGCTCGGGCTCGAGGGGCGCACCTACGACGTGCCGCCGGCGGGGGACGGCCCGAGGCTCTAGCCGGTTGGCCAGTTGGAGAGGGTGTACTGGGCGGCGGTGGCCGCTGTCTGGAAGGCCTGGTCCGCCGGTGCTCCCCGCAATGCGGCCGTCATGGCTTCACCCAGTTCGCTCAGGAAGAACAGGGGCTGGGGCACCACCACATCCGCTTCCGGATGCGCCACGAAGACATCGTTGTTCAGCCACTGGGCACCGGCGCGCCAGAGCGGAGAGGCGGCCAGGCTGGTGTCTGCGGGCACGCCCAGCGCGAGCCGCGCCAGGGCCGTCTGGCACTGGCTCGTGGCCCCGAACAGGGCCACCGTGATGGCGGCGCTGCGCCGATCCGGGTCCCGCGTCACCGCCGTGAGACCGTCGGCGCGCACCGGCTGCGCGCGGCGCTTGGGGAAGGTCGGCATGGGCGCCACATTCCAGGCGAACGACTGGCCCACCACGGCCTGCAGCGTGCTGAGGTCGCTGTGGTGGCCGAACAGCAGGGCGAACTCGCCACGGCCAAAGGCTTCCACCGCCGAGGAGGGAGGCGTGGCCGGTTCGTAGGCGTGCAGGGACAACAGCGCGCGGATCCCGTCCAGGGCCTGGGGGTCGGCGAACGCCGGGACGTAGCCCCCGCCCCCTCCGCTGTTCGGGGTTAAGAGCTGGCCCCCGAAGCCGAGGACGAAGGCGCAGAACAACTCCAGGAACAGCTCCAGATCCGCGGTGCCGGTGGCGTTGGCCAGGGGCTGGTTGCCAACGGCGGAGAGCCGGGTGCAGAGGGTCACGAGCTGACCAAGGGTCCACTCGCGCGCCGGCGGGTCCACACCGGCTTGGGCCACGGCGTCCGCGTTGTAGAAGACGACGAGCGGGTCGCGAAAGATGGGGACGACCAATTGCCGGCCAGCGAAGGACCAATCGGCGAGCAGAGCGGGATAGAGCCGGGCACTGATCCCGCTGCTGGACAGCGCCGGGCCGACATTCACCATCAGGGAGTTGGCGTTCCAGATCTGCCGGACCCGCGAGGTGACGAGCACCACGTCGGCGGTTCCCTGGCCGGCGAGCATGTTCTGCAGCAGGGAGCCCACGCCCTGCTGGACCACTCCGGCCTCGACCGTCACGCCGGAATTGTGTACGCCATCCAGGGTCTGGCAGATCATCTGCGCGGCCTGCAGCAACTGGCTGTCCGTCATCAGGATGAGGTCCACCGTGGACGGCCGCGCCCCCGCGCCGACCCGTCCGCACGCCGCGGCGACCATCCCTCCGGCGATGGCCAGGGCGGCCGCGAGCACGGCCCGTCTGGAGATGTCCGGCACGCTCCCGCCTCCCCGGTCTGCCCTGCGCTCGTCCGGTTGCCTGCGGAGGCGAGCCAAGGAGCGTTCGCGGCCGGAGCCGCGGTTCCTCCGCCCGTCCTGGACGAGAGGCGGGTTCTTGCGCCCCCTGGGGATCTCATAGCATGCCCGTGACCGCCGGGGCCGCGGGCGGACCTCTTGGGGAGGGTGATCAGTGGAGGAGGCGCCAGCATCCGGCAACGGCGACGGGCGGGGCGTGCTGGAGCGACTGCGGGAGGTCCGCGCTGCCGAGGCGGCGCTCCGCTGGCAGGGGACCTTCGCGGAGTACTACGCCATGTGCCGGCAGCATCCCCGGATCGCCAGACTCAGCCATGGGCGCATCTGGGACATGATCACCGCCGCCGGCGTGGAGCCGGACCAGGACGGCCATCCGCGCTACCGATTCTTCACGGGCGACCTTTTCGGCCTCGACCAGACGCTGGAGCAACTGGGCGAGTATTTCTGCGCGGCGGCGCAGCGGCTGGCGGTGCGCAGGCGGATCCTGCTGCTGATGGGCCCGGTCGGTGGGGGGAAGTCGACGATCGTCAGCCTGCTCAAGCGCGGGCTGGAGGCGTGGAGCCGCACGCCGGCCGGGGCGCTGTACGGGATCGTCGGCTGCCCCCTGCACGAGGATCCCGTGCACCTGTTGCCCGAGCGGTTGCGGGCCGATGTCTGGCGCCAGGACGGGATCCACGTGGAGGGAGACCTCTGTCCGCTCTGCCGTTGGCGCCTTGAGCACGAGTGGAACGGGGACCCGCTCGCCGTGCCCGTGGAACGCGTCCTGTTCTCCGAGCGGGACCGCGTGGGGGTCGGCACCTTCTCGCCCTCGGACGAGAAGTCCCAGGACATCTCCGAATTGGTGGGCTCGGTGGACCTGGCCACCGTCGGCCAGTACGGGGCGGAGTCCGATCCCAGGGCCTACCGCTTCGACGGCGAGCTGGACATCGCCAACCGTGGGCTGATGGAGTTCGTGGAAATGCTCAAGTGTCAGGACGAGTTCCTGTACAGCCTGCTCACACTCTCACAGGAGCAGTGCATCAAGACCGGGCGCTTCGCCATGACCTACGCCGACCTGGTGGTCGTGGCCCACACCAACGAGGCCGAGTACCGCGGCTTCGTCGCCAATCCCAAGAACGAGGCCCTGCGGGATCGGGTGATCTGCATCCGCGTGCCGTACAACCTCCGCGTGCGCGACGAGGTGCAGATCTACCGGAAGCTGCTTGCTGAGGGCGGGCTGGATCAGGTGCACATCGCCCCCCAGGCCCTGGAGGTCGCCTCCACCTTCGCCGTGCTCACCCGGCTCCAGGAAAGCAAGAAGGCGGGCATGAGCCTGATCAAAAAGCTGCGCCTCTACAACGGCGAGCATGTGGACGGCTGCGGCGAGGCCGACGTGCGCGAACTGCAGCAGGAGGCCCTGGAGGCTGGCGAGGGCCGGGGCGACGGCGGGGAGGGCATGCAGGGGATCTCGCCCCGCTACGTGATCAACCGCCTGTCCGCCGCGGTGGCCCGTCCGGGCTGCCGCTGCCTGACCCCACTGGACGCGCTGCGCGCGCTGCGGGACGGCCTGGAGCAGCACACGGGCCTGGATCGCGCGCAGCGCGAGCGCTACCTGAACCTGATCTACGAGGCGCGGCGGGAGTACGACGAGTTGGCGAAGACCGAGGTGCAGAAGGCCTTCGTCTATTCGTTCGAGGAGTCGGTGCGCGCCCTGTTCGACAACTACCTGGACAGCGTGCTCGCCTATTGGAACCGCACCAAGCTGCGCGACCCCGTGACCGGGGAGGAACTGGAGCCCGACGAGGCGCTGATGCGCTCCATCGAAGAGCAGATCGGCGTGGGGGAGAGCGCCAAGCGTGGCTTCCGCGAGGAGATCCTGATCCGCATCTCGGCCCT